>NZ_JAUBOV010000078.1:0-37296 GCF_036700405.1 Microcoleus sp. T3_D1 | reverse complement strand
GTAACATTTATAGTTTCAACCACCGTGCCGTCGGTTCTCTTGATAACAATATTGCCAGTGCCTTTTTGGACGGCTTCGCTCAAGGTGACAACTAAATTAGCAGCAACTGCAATATTCGTGGCATTATCGGCGGGGGTGAAAGTGGCTGTGGGGGCTGTGGTGTCAGCCGTGCGCGTCAAAGCAGTGGCCGCTGTATTGTTGTTGCCGGCGGCATCCGTAGCTATATTGGCGGGGATGTTAACTGTAACTGTGCCGCTCCCTGTGGGGGTGACGGTGAAGTTGTAGGTGGTGCCGGTGCCACTAAAGTCGCTGACTGTGCCATTGGTGACTGTGATATCACTGGCGAGAAAGTTGGTTGTGCTTTCACTGAAGGTGGCGGTGACGGGAAACGCTGCGGTGACGGTGCTAGCTGCTGCCGAAGTCAGGGCTACTGTGGGAGCAATACTGTCAAAGGTACGGGTTAAGGCGGTGGCGGCGGTGTTGTTGTTTCCAGCCGCATCGGTGGCGACCCCAGTAGGGACGTTAACCGTGACAGCTCCTTGGCCGGTGGGGGTGACGGTGAAGTTGTAGGTGGTGCCGGTGCCACTAAAGCCGCTGACTGTGCCGTTGGTGACGGTGATATCACTGGCGATAAAGTTGGTTGTGCTTTCACTGAAGGTGGCGGTGACGGGAAACGCTGCGGTGACGGTGGCGGCGGCGGTCGAAGTCAGGCTGACGGTGGGCGGTGTGGTGTCAGCGGTGGTGAAATTCCAAGTAGCTGCGCCTGTCGTACCGGCATAATTGTTACCTGCTAAGTCTTTAATTGCACCGGCGGCAATTTCAACGTAGTAATCTGTGCTTTGCGCTAAATCTGCCAGTGGATTAACTGTGACGGTACTACCAGTAACAGTGACATTGGCTGAGGTGACATCAATGGTTTCTACAACTGAGTTGTCAGAGACTTTCTTGATGACAATATTGCCAGTGCCTTTTTGTACGGCTTCACTTAAGGTGACAACTAAATTAGCAGCAACTGCAACACTGGTGGCGTTGTCGGCGGGGGTGAAAGTGGCAGCGGTGGGGGCTGTGGTGTCAGCCGTGCGCGTCAAAGCAGTGGCCGCTGTATTGTTGTTGCCGGCGGCATCCGTAGCTATATTGGCGGGGATGTTAACTGTAACTGTGCCGCTCCCTGTGGGGGTGACGGTGAAGTTGTAGGTGGTGCCGGTGCCACTAAAGTCGCTGACTGTGCCATTGGTGACTGTGATATCACTGGCGAGAAAGTTGGTTGTGCTTTCACTGAAGGTGGCGGTGACGGGAAACGCTGCGGTGACGGTGGCGGCGGCGGTCGAAGTCAGGGCTACTGTGGGAGCAATACTGTCAAAGGTACGGGTTAAGGCGGTGGCGGCGGTGTTGTTGTTTCCAGCCGCATCGGTGGCGACCCCAGTAGGGACGTTAACCGTGACAGCTCCTTGGCCGGTGGGGGTGACGGTGAAGTTGTAGGTGGTGCCGGTGCCACTAAAGCCGCTGACTGTGCCGTTGGTGACGGTGATATCACTGGCGATAAAGTTGGTTGTGCTTTCACTGAAGGTGGCGGTGACGGGAAACGCTGCGGTGACGGTGGCGGCGGCGGCGGAAGTCAGGCTGACGGTGGGCGGTGTGGTTTCTAAAAAACCTGTGGCTCCGAAAACTCCCAGATAATTATTAGCGGCGGTACCGCTTGTTTTAGTGACGGTAATGCTTTGCAGCGTTTTGGCTGGGTTGGGATTGAACATGAACCCGAATATGGCAGGATCATTGGCATCCTGATAATTTCCTATTAGATCAATGTCCATTCCGTCGATTAGATAGTAACGGGACGATGTTTCGGTAATTTCATTAAACCAGTCGGGAACTGTGGCTGTGCCTGGCCCAGTAGTGCCATCGCTATAGTTAAATGTCACCTGCATCCCAGCGTCCCCATTTGTACTGGTGGCGAACAGGTGGATTTGTGAATACTGGTTGGGCGTAACAGCAAAGTTAAAGGATGTGCCGTTAGTTGTAAGAACTTTGGCGTTGTTGCCGTTATTGGTGTTGTTGTAGCCTAGCTGAACGTCGGGACGGAAGGCATTTGCTGCGAAAAAGCCGTTGTCGGGTAAACCATTGCCAGTCGCAGCGTTTTTAAACGTTGCAAAGGACTGAGTGATTAGGGTTTGATTCAAGGTACTCAGTCCGTTTTGTGTGCTGTCTGAGAATCCTCCCGTGTAGTTGCTAATGACATCGCTATCGAATACTGATGTGAGATTAAATTGAACGGGTGAGGCTAAAACACCGCCATAGGTTGCCATTGCTTCGCTGGACAAGGCAAGGGAGGCTTCGATCGCCCCTGTTGTTTTTTCTAATTCCCAGTCGCCCCCTAGTGCTGCATTCCCCGTCTTGTCGGTGGATGCAGCCACATCCGCCCCGGTTATTTCACTGAGGCGTTTTACGAAGTTTGCTCCAACTTCTCCGGCTGCTACATCGCATCCATAAAGTAGAATATCCCCATTTGCTGTCAGCGCACTTCCCCACTGTTTTATCTGATCGCTGAAAGTTTCTAGGTTATTGTCATTGAGTACGTCAGCACCGAGTTTTAAACTGCCTTCGCTGCCGTGAGAAACTATATGAACTGCTTCAATATCTTTTTGATCGGCCAAGGCATTTGTAATTTGGTCGATCGCGCTGAAATTTTCATTTAAAATCACAATTTGAGCGGGATCGATGCCTTGGATCAGGCTTTGATAATCCTGTACAGAAGAGTCTACGAAAATAATTTGCTTGTTCATAGTTGATAAGTTCATAATTGCTGAAATCGTTTATATCTATCGTTTACATCCAAGTCTGGCCGGGGTGGAAACCCCCGCCTCAAATCTTAAGTGCTCTTGCATAGGACTGAATAATTTATTAGTCTTATTGCTCAAATCGCTCGATCGGTACAATTGTTAGCCCGTTCGCCTTTTTCACGGGAAATAAACGTGGAAAACTGATTGTCTTCGCTCATAGCTGACAACATTCGATCGACTTGCGCCCCCCTGGGCGATCGTCATAGCAGCGTGAAACTCGGATTTTGGCGCAATAAAGCCGCCAGCAAAGTAGAACGTGAGCGAGGTAATCCCGATCAGAAGTGAACTTTCACTGACCTCGCGTTGGAATGGGTTTGTTTAACTTAGATGCAACCTAAATGTATCATACCACAGACATATCTTTTATAAGATATTTTTATTTAACATTTCGCAACACAACACTTCTGGTTTACGATATCTTTACAATCTAGACATCGTGGGTTCACTTTCCCTGTCTCTATCATTGCTTCGGGCCCCTGCCTTTGTAAAGTCGGAAAAGTCGGATCTTAAAGTCGGAAAAGTCGGATCTTTGCCATGAGGACATAATAAGGTTTACGCTATCTTTACAATCTAGATATCGCCCTTGTTAATTACTTAGGTATTTTAACTGCATATCTCAGGGAATCTACGCGGATATACGCAGATGAAGAGATGTTATTTGATGAGTTCTTCGAGGGATGGAAAAAGCAATTTTTCGGCGCTCACTTTTTCGCAATCGCAAGGCTGTTGAATTGCGGATATTGCTGATACTTTTCCCAGCAGCAATTGGATGCTTTCTATTAGCAATGGTAGAGTTAATAAAATAATTGATGCAGAGACTAGCAAGCTAATTAAGCCGTCAGCCCAATTCCAGTGTAGCCACGCTACGGCGATCGCAGCTAAAATTACTCCAACCGACGAAAAAATGTCGGCGACTGCGTGCAGAAACGCGCTTTTGAGGTTCAAGTCGCCGTGACAGCAGGAATGCAAGCAACAAGCATTAATCGAGTTGATGCTTAAACCGACTATGGCGGTAATTAACATCGGCAGCCCTTCTACTTCGGGGGTTGGGGACTGCAAACGGCCGATCGACTCGGCGGCAATCCAAAGGGCGATCGCCACTAAACTGATACTATTAATTAAAGCAGCAATGATTTCTCCACGGGCGGGCAGGATGCCCACCCCACAATCAAATTCACTGTTTGTGGAACAGGCATCTTGCCTGTTCTTGAGAATACTGCCCGATCTCAATACTAGCTTTTTACGGGCGGGCAGGATGCCCACCCCACAATCAAATTCACTGTTTGTGGAACAGGCATCTTGCCTGTTCTTAAGAATAGTACCCGAACTCAATACTAGCTTTTTACGGGCGGGCAGGATGCCCACCCCACAATCAAATTCACTGTTTGTGGAACAGGCATCTTGCCTGTTCTTAAGAATAGTACCCGAACTCAATTCGATCGCACAATCTACGGATTTACTTTTGCGTTTGACTGAGGAGTACCAAGTCGCTGTCAAAGTTATTGCTAAAGCTGCTACATCTGAAAAAACGTGACCCGCATCTGCTAATAGGGACAAACTATGAGAATTAAGTGCGGCGATTAACTCTGCTACAAAAAAGCTGCTAAGCAGTACCAATGCTGTTTGTAAAAGTCGCACTTTGCCAATTCTGGGATTTGTATTCTCGCATTGTGCGATATCCTTGGCGTTTTCCGAGTCAAAATTGTCCCTAACTAGAAATGTCATGCAGCAGTCCTTAAGGTTAAACTCGATTTTAAATTAAACATTAAATTAACTATCAATGACCGATTATATACCAAATCCGCACCAAGATCCGGAAAATCCGATCGCAAATTCCCCAAATTCTCAAATAAACGATCGTCCAATTAGCGACAATCACGCAAATACTTTGACAGGCGAATCTTTAGTTGATTTGCGCCGCTACGATCAATCAAAGTTCGATCGGGGAAAGCCTGGTTGGCTAATTTTGCTTTGGTGGTTCGTGCAGGCGATCGCATTTCCTCTCACTCCACACCCTTTTAACGGCATCAGAAGGGGCTTGCTGCGGTTATTTGGAGCGAAAATAGGTCGGGGTGCGATCGTTCGCCCCACGGCTCGTTTTACCTATCCTTGGAAAATTGCAATCGGCGATTACAGTTGGATCGGAGATGATGTTGTATTGTACAGTCTCGATCGAATTGCGATCGGCAAACACTGCGTCATTTCTCAAAAAAGCTACCTCTGCACCGGCACTCATGACCCTCAAGACCCAGCCTTTCGCTTAATCACAGCATCTATTATCGTTAATAACGGCGTTTGGATTGCCGCCGACTGCTTCATTGGCCCTGGTGTAGAAATCGGTGCAAATGCGTTAATTGGAGCTCGCAGCAGCGTCTTTAAAAATATGCCTGCAGGCTTTATTTGCACAGGAACACCTTGTCGTCCCCGCTGTCAGCGAGAAATTAACCAAAGTTCGTAAGACACATTGTACCCGGAAACTAAGGATCGCGAATTAAATAATTTACACAAGTTTGTGGGATGGGCGTCCCGCCCGTCCAGAAAGGGCGGGCGGGACGCCCATCCCACAATAACAATTAAAATTGTAAGTTATTTAATTCTCATTCCTAAGCAGCTTTACAAGCTTGCTGCCGAATAGGAATTTCAATGACGAATTCTATTCCCTTTCCTAATCCAGGCTGGCAGTATAATCTGCCCCCATGCTTTTCAACGATAATTTGGTAACTGATAGATAACCCCAATCCTGTTCCTTTACCGATAGGTTTCGTGGTAAAAAAAGGGTCAAATAGTTTCGGTTGTAAAGTTTCACACACTCCCCGACCGTTGTCACTAATATAAATAGCAACCCAATTCTCGTCAATTACTTTTGTAGAAATTTGAATGCGGTTCGGGTGTTGTTGGATTTCTGCGAAGGAACGCTGCTGATTCGATTCATCTAAAGCATCAATGGCATTGGAAATAATATTCATGAACACTTGATTTAATTGTCCGGCATGGCATTCTACTGGTGGAAGCTGAGCGTACTTTTTTATTAGTTCAATCTCAGGATGCTCTGGTCTTGCTTTTAAACGATGATGCAGGATGGTGAGTGTACTATCAATTCCTTCATGAATATTTACAGCTTTCACCTCTGCCTCATCTAGGCGAGAAAAGATTCGCATAGACTTGACAATCTCCTGGATGCGCTGCGTTCCTAAGTTGATCGAGTTAAGAACTTTGATAAAATCTTCCTCCACAAATTCCAGTTCTATTTCATCCATTACAGCTTGAATCCGAGGGGTGGGATTTACATAATCTTCTTGATACAGATGTATGATTTTTAGTAAATTATGAGCGTACTCTTGGGCATAACCCAGATTGCCAGAGATAAAATTTATAGGGTTGTTTATTTCATGAGCAATCCCAGCCGCCATTTGCCCTAAGCCGGACATTTTTTCGCTGTGGATTAACTTAAGTTGCATTTGTTGTAAATCTTCATAGGCTTGGCTAACTTCTAAAACTTTTTGCTCCAATAAGGTATTTTTTTCTTCTAATTTGTCAGCTAGAACATGAAGCTTTAAATGCAGCTTGACGCGAGCTAATACTTCCTCCTGTTGGAAGGGTTTGGTAATATAATCTACAGCCCCAAGCTTAAACCCTTCAACTTTATTAGCCGTATCCGAGAGCGCAGTCATAAATATAATGGGAATCTGTTTAGTTTCTGGATTAGCCTGTAATCGACGACAGGTTTCAAATCCATCAATCTCTGGCATCATGACATCTAGCAAGATTAGATCCGGTAGAGCATATTTGACTCGCTCTAGTGCCATCTTGCCAGATTTCGCAACCCGAACTTCAAATCCTTCTTGGCTTAAGGCATCAGATAAGACACCTAAGTTAGCTGAATTGTCATCAACTATAAGAATCGTACCATTTGCTTGAATTTCTGAATTCATAAACCTTACTTGTAGGACTCAATAAACGTTAAAATCTCTTCATCTTGAAAGTCCTTTGCCATTTGATGCAATCTTTTAGCAAAGGGAATGTATTGGGGATCTATTTCTTCAAGTAATACCGCCTGCTTAACTATTTCTAGGAAATTTCCTTTCATAGCCAGCTCGTATAGCATTTCCATTTCTTTAGCTGGCGGGGCAATTAGCTCATCGGTGTCTGAGGATATCCCCAGTGGCTCTTCATTAGCTTCATAAACCCATTCCAAATCAAGATACTGTTGCAATTTTTGTAGGAGTTCAGTTGCTTGAATAGGTTTGGGAATAAAGGCGTTGCCTCCGGCTTCTAAACTTCTGTATTGATCGGTTTCAAATACGCTGGCCGAAGAGACAATAATAACGGTGTCTTTGAAATTTTCCGATTCTCGAACCCGCTTAATCACCTCGAAGCCATCTAGTTCGGGCATTAATAGGTCGGTAACAATTAAATCTGGCTGCACCTCTAGAATTTTTTCCCAGCCTTCAAGCCCATCGTTGGCTTCAAACACTTCAAAGCCGATCGGACTGAGCAAATTGTTAATTACCGAACGGTTAGCCCATTTGTCATCAATAACTACAATCTTAGGTTGGCGGTCTTTGATGCCGATAATCTGCCCGTGATGGTCGATTTGAGATGTTTTTACCCATTCATCGGCTTGAGGCAGACTAACATCAAACCAGAAAATACTGCCAACATTCATCTCACTTTGAACCTGAATGGTACTGCCCATTAGTTCTACAATCCTTTGGCTAATTGCCAGTCCCAATCCGGTACCCTCCGTCTGCCGTCTGCGATCGCCTACCTGCTCGAATGGCTGAAAGATAGCTTGGAGTTGCTCCTGTGCAATGCCGGTACCTGTATCGCGTATTTCAAAGCGAATTTTTCCTTCTGTGGCAAAACTGACTATAAAAGTGACACTGCCCTCATCCGTAAATTTAATAGCGTTGCTTAAAAGATTTATTAACACTTGCCGCAAGCGTTTTTCATCCGCATGAATACCGATCGGGAGTTCGGGGCTTGAGGGAAAATGAAAGTGAATTCCTTTAAGTTCAGCTCGGATGCGACACATCTCTGCTACACCTTGCAGGAACGCCGGGAAATGAAAATCGGTGGGCATTAGTTCCACTTTCTGTGCTTCAATCTTCGACAAATCGAGAATATCATTGATTAACGTCAGTAAATGCGAACCGCACTGATAAATGACATCAATGCGCGATCGCTCTTCTTCATTCAAGACTTTGGAACGCTGAAGAATCTGCGCGTATCCCATGATGCCATTAAGGGGAGTCCGCAATTCGTGGCTCATGTTGGCAAGGAATTCACTTTTTGCCCGACTAGCTGCTTCTGCGGCTTCCCTGGCTTTTGCCTGTACGATTTCTGTTTGTTTGCGATCCTGGATATCGATGCAAGTGCCAACCCACTCCCGGATGCTGCCATCTTCATTCAGAAGTGGCACCCCTCTAGCTTGGAAATAACGATAGTTTCCATCGGCTCCGCACATTCGATACTGTATGTCAAACAGGCTTCTCGTTTGCACTGCTTCCATCCACACCTGAACTGTTAGTTCGCGATCGTCCGGGTGGATTGTATCTAACCAGCCAAAACCAACCACCTCAGCTTCCGTTTGTCCGTTGTAAGCTCTCATACTCGGTGAATCCTGGCATCTTCCTTCAGGATCGGTTGTCCAGACAATTTGGGAGATGGCAAGGGTTAGCGATCGATAGCGTTCTTCGCTTTGTTTGATAGCATCTTCGGCTTGTTTGCGATCGTGGATATCGGTGCAAGTGCCAACCCACTCCCGGACGCTGTTATCTTCATTTAGAATTGGCACCCCTCTGGCTTGAAAATAACGATAGTTTCCATCCGCTCCCCGGAGTCGATATTCTATGTCATACAGGCTGTTCGTTTGCGCTGCTTCCATCCAGGCCTGATTCGTTCGTTCGCAATCGTCCGGGTGAATTGCATCTAACCAGCCAAAACCAATTATCTCAGCTTCGGTTTGTCCGGTGTAAGCTCTCCAACTCGGTAGATCCGGGCATCTTCCTTCAGCATCTGCTGTCCAGACAATTTGGGACATGGCAGCGATTAGCGATCGATAGCGTTCTTCGCTTTGTTTTAGAGCATCTTCCGCTTGTTTGCGATCGTGGATATCGGTGCAAGTGCCAATCCACTCCCGGACGCTGCCATCTTCATTCAGAATTGGCACCCCTCTAACTTGAAAATAACGATAGTTTCCATCCGCTCCCCGGATTCGATATTCTATGTCAACCAGGGTTTTCATTTGCACTGCTTCCATCCACACCTGAGCCGTTCGTTCGCGATCGTCCGGGTGAATTGCATCTAACCACCCAAAACCATCAGCCATCTGGGCTTCGGTTTGTCCGGTGTAAGCTCTCCAACTCGGTTGATCCACGCATCTTCCTTCAGCATCCGCTGTCCAGACAAGTTGGGAGGTAGCAGCGATTAGCGAACGATAGCGTTCTTCGCTTTGTTTGATAGCATCTTCCGCTTGTTTGCGATCGCTAATGTCATTATTAATTTCCAATTGGGCACAAGGCTTTCCTTCCCCATCGCGCTGTAATGTCCAGCGACTTGCCACAATAATATCCCGACCATCGCGGGTGGTGTGCTGCAGTTCTCCTTCCCAAGTTCCCTGCTGAAAAAACTCTGCCGTTACGATTTCTAACGGTTTAAGAAAGGCTGTTTTCAAGAATGTGTGAATGTACTCCCCGGCTACTTCGGCTTTTGTCCAACCATAGAGCTTTTCTGCACCTTGGTTCCAGTATATGATGCGGTCATCCATATCCCGAATAATGATACCATCGCTGGCTAAGTCCAGTATTTCTAGGGTTTGACGGAGTTTTTGCTCGACTTTTTTGCGATCGCTAATATCTCGTGATATGGCGATAATGCCGAGGATATTGCCATTAGCATCCCGCCAAGGAGTCTTGGTAGTGAAAAAGGTCGCGGTGGTCTCACCCTGAGAGACCTCTTCCTCGTAAGTCTCAGCGATTCCTGTTGCCATCACTTGGCGATCTTTTGCCATAATTGTACGGACACTCTCACTCTCCTGCGGTAGGAATTCCAAATCATCTTTGCCGATGATTTCCTCAATTGGCTTGCCCATGAAGTTTGCCACATTGGAGTTAACGGCAACATAACGCCCTTCCCGATCTTTAACGACAATGAAGTCTGGTGTACTTTCCAAAATTGAGTTGAGCAGTGCATTGCGATCGCGCAGCTCAGCTTCCATTTGTTTGCGATCGTTAATGTTTCGTGCTATGGCGATCAGGCCGATAATATTGCCCTGAGCGTCCCGCCAAGGGGCTTTTGTGGTTAAAAAAGAAGTGGTGCCCTTACCATTAGAAACATCTTCTTCGTAGGTTTCAGTAGTGCCTGCTTTCATGATCTCGCGGTCTTTTGCCATTATTGCAACGGCGGCCTCCGGGGGAAGGAGTTCCGAATCATCTTTACCGATAATTTCCTCAATGGGTCTACCGTAAAAAAAGTTTGCCACCTCGGAATTAAGGGCAACATATCGGCCTTCCCGGTCTTTAACAACTATTATGTCTGGCGTACTTTCCAAAATAGAGCTCAGCAAGACGTTGCGATCGCGCAGCGCAGCTTGCTGTTCGCGCAGAGCTTCTTCAGCTTGTTTGCGATCGGTAATATCTGTATTAGCTCCAACCCATTCCCGAATTGAACCATCCGCGTTCAGAATGGGTACACCACGACAACTCATGTAGCGATATTCGCCGTCATAGCGGCGCATACGAAATTCAACTTCATAAAACGAGCGATTAGCAACAGCAGTTGACCAGGCAGTGACCATAGACGAGCGATCGTCTGGATGGATAGCGTTGATCCCACCCCCTCCCTTGTAATCATCAAATGTCTGTCCTGTAAATGCACTCCAAGTAGGTTGCTCGATCGCCATTTCCCCGTCGGCATGGCAGTTCCAAATAATTTGAGCGCTGGCTTCCATCAAAGAACGAAATCTTTCTTCACTTTGTTTCAGGACATCTTCTGCGTTTTTGCGATCGCGAATATCCCGCGTAATAGTGGCAATCCCTACCGGTTCATTAGTCTCTGGATGTCTGACCAAAAATAGGGTGTAGTCTACCAGAATGGGTTGACCTGTCTGGAAATGTCTGAAGCGGAAATCACTCCGCCAACTTCCCTCTTGGATTACAGCAGGCAGAATAGACTGCTGTAAAAAGTCAATATCTTCTGCCATAAAGAAGTCGGTAATGTGTTTGGTTTTGGCTTCGTCCAAACTACTGAGTCCCACCAAATCCAGACCAGCCTGATTCACGAGTATAGGGCGACCATCCATTGAGGCAACGCCAATAAAGTCACGGCTATTCTCGATCGTTGTAACAAGCAATTGCCGCTCTTCCTCTGCTTTTTTGCGATCGCGAATATCCCGCACAATAGTGGAAATAAACTCGACTTCACCCGCTTCGGTTTTGTGAACGATCAAAACCTGGGAGACTGGAATTTCTTCCCCATCGCGTGAGAAAAATAGGATTTCACCAGCCCACCTACCCTCTCGCAAGGCGGTGGGAATTATTTCGTTGTGGAACTTTGCTTTTGCCGAGGGAGCTAATATAGAATCTATAGTAAATGGCGATCGTGCTTCCTCTGGGGACATCCCCAGCATTTCCTGTCCGGCTTTGTTGAGATAGACGCTATGCCCAGCCGCATCACAAACTCCTACTAAGTCGGAAGTTGCTTCCAAAATTGCCGTCAGTCGTGCCTGCTTTTGTTCTGCCCGCTTGCGATCGCTAATTTCAATCACAAGGGCACCAACACCAAAAACCTTGCCATTTTCATCCAGCAAAGGATAGTAAGATCCTTGCCAGTAGCGCAGGATTCCTGGTTCTTTGGGCGTTTCACCCACTAATTCATAGTCCAGAATGGGCTTGCCTGTATCCAGAATGCCTTGCAGCATCGGTTCCACAGTGGGAGCCAATTCTGGCAGCACTTCACGCACTGACCTACCAATATGGTCTGCCACACAAACGCCATTCATCTGGGCCAAAACTTCGTTAATTTGGACATACCGGAGTTGGCGGTCAAAAATCAGCATTCCGGCATCTGCGGCAGCAAAAAAAGCGTCGAAGTGAGCCTGCCGCAATGCCTGTGCTGTTGCGCTCTCTTGCTGTGGCGGTTGGGTGTTCTCTGGTGGGAATTTGCTCATGTTGGCTCGTGCATTTCAGCTTTTATTCTAGAACTTCTGTCCAATTGTGCGATCGCAAGGTTTTCCTTTTTTCCTATTTGGGTACTGAAGAAAACGTTCAGTAGCGCGACTATTAGGCTTTCAATCTGCGATATATGTATCCCTTGCGATACTATTTCCCTTAATTATTCGGATGTATCGCCCTGAATTTCTATTGCTCATCAATTCTATCGGTAGAACATTGGTGACAACTTAAGCTAGGGAAGCATTTGTCCATCAGCAATTATGCTGATAAATTACTCATATTTTGCGTGGAGAACTTAGAGGTGGGCGATCGAGGAATCAGGGCGATCGCCATATTTATGCCCACCCACCCCCCAATCGCCAATTTTCCACTCCTAAATAAGCAAAGCAGTATTTTCAGTAAATTTACGGATTGACAAATGCAATTAAGTTATAATGTCTCCCCCATATCGGTAGAATACCAAGTATTCTTGGAACGTTATCAATTTTAGCTAGAGCGGTTAAATTTTCACTTAGATAATACACAAGACCGACGCAACTGGCCGAGTAATAGCAATATCTCTCCCACCAGTTAAACTCATTGTACTACTTGGATATTTGACTTGTCCACTTAAATAGTCATTGAATAATTCCCGCTTAAATTGATAACGGAACTTAAAAAAAACTTTAGTGGAGAGTATGATAAAATCGCATAGAGTTAATGTTGAATAAATTTAGTATAGCAATCCTTGCAGGAGTCATAAATTTTTTCCCCCACCCCAACCCTCAGAGCGGGTTCGGGGAGGGAGTAAGAAATTCACAAATGATGCGATGATTGCTATAGAGGGTTCGCTTTAATAATAGATGAGTTGCATATCGTCTCGCGAAAAAGTGGCACAATAACCGCAGGTTTGGGAAGACAAGGTATCCGAAAAATTGGCAAGGGGGATAACTGCGTAGTATGAGGAACCCCATATCTCTGTAAAAAAATCAGTTTTTTTACCAAAATAGGCTAACATTTGTGATAAAGACTTCAGTATTTTATTTTTAAATGGGACACTGAGGACTTTATTGTTTACTACTACCAACTTAAAAAATGACAACACCAAAAACATTAGAACCGGAATTTGAATTTAATACAATACCAGAAGAAGTATTGACACATATTTCCCAAATATTTACAGCCACCCTATTTAAAATAGGTGATAATCCTGTATCGCTGCAGTCACTGGTGGAACTAATTGTATTGTTTATGGCTATCCTTGTCATAGCACGCTCTTTTACGAACTTTCTTAAGGAAAGCTTGCTTGTTAGACTGGGAATTGACGAGGGAAACAGGGAAGCGATCGCAGTAATTATTGGGTATTTAATAGTAGCTTTGGGGGTAATAGTCGCCATCCAAAGCATCGGCTTCAACCTCGCTTCTTTTGCAGTAGTTGCGGGGGGATTGGGAGTGGGAATTGGCTTCGGAATCCAGGATTTAACAACTAATTTTGTCAGTGGCTTAACGCTGCTTTTAGACAGACCGGTGAAAGTCGGAGACTTTGTGGAATTAGAAGGATTAATGGGAATCGTCAAAAAAATCTCGATTCGCTCGACCATCATCCAAACCAATGACGACTCCAGTGTCATAGTTCCCAACAGCAACATGATTAGCAACAAAATTGTTAACTGGAGTTACGAAAACTCCCTACTCTGTCTGCGAGTTCCCGTAGAAGTAGCCGAGAATAGTAACCCGCTGTTAGTGACAGAAACTCTGTTAAATATTGCTTACGCGGAAGCAGGAGTTTTGTACGAACCGAACCCGAAAGTATTGTTTGTCGAGTTTGGTGATGATAGTTTTAAATTTGAACTTTTAGTTTGGACGGACAGGCCGACTGAAAGAGAAGTAATTAAAAGTTCTTTGAATTTTGCAATTGAATACAATTTCCGCCAGCAAAAAATCGAATTTCCGTTCAATGACAGAGAAATTTATTTGCAAAACCCCGAAGTTCTGTTGTCAATGTTCAACAATAAAGAAACTGCAATTGACCTCCCGAACAGTTACACGGAAAACGAGCAAAAACAGCCAATTTTTGCCGAAAAACTGAAAAAACCATCGTCGCTTAGCTGTTTGCTGCGAGAGGTGGAATACTTTGAAAATCTGACCGATCTGGAATTGCGGCAATTGATTGAAGTTGGATACCGCAAACGGCTGCGATCGCAAGAATATTTGTTTCACGAAAACGACCCCGGAGATGCTTTTTACATGATTCTTTCAGGTTCCGTAGAAGTTTTTGTAGAAGCTATTGACAAACATCTGAATAACCTCGGTTCTGGTCAGTTTTTAGGGGAACTTTCTTTGATGTTGGGAATCCCCCGAACTGCTTCGGTAAGAGCTTTGGAAGAAACAATTTTGTTTGCGATCAATAAAGAAGGTTTCCAGAAAGTTTTAACTGAACGACCGGATTTATCTGAACAGATTATTCAAGAAATAGTCAAACACAAAGAAGAACTCCGCGAGAGACAGCAATTATTGCGACAACTGGAATTGGTAGATGCAGCAGAAGAGGATGAAAATCCTGTAGAATGGGTGAGAAAACGGGTAAAAAATCTATTTAGTCTTTGAAATAATTTCTATGACGCGATTTATTCACGATCTGTTTGCCAAAGAATACTTGGAGGAATTGCTGTCGCCGCTCGGAACGGTTAATATCGGCCGCGATGTGAGTTCCGAAGTTCGAGAAATCGATGTTTACTTCACTCCCAGCACCGCAATTCCCGAATACTCAGAAACGTTGGGATTGTTGGGAAAAATGGCAAAGACAACTGCAATTTTTGAACCGTTTCGCAATCCGGCAAACGTCAGCGAAATTTGTAGCTGTCTGGGCAAGTTATTGGACGTGCGAGGTGAACTGGAGCGAAAATTTAGGAGAGAAAATACTCGCTATGATGACGCTCAGTTACCAAAACTGTGGATTTTGATGCCCACAGCATCGAAAGCATTGGTAGATAGCTTTAATGCGATACCAGACACAGAGAATTGGATGCAGGGAATTTATTTTTTGGGGGAATCTTTGCGGACTGCAATTGTGGCGATTCACCAGTTGCCAGAAACTCCAGAAACTCTGTGGTTGAGGATTTTGGGCAAAGGGGGAGTGCAGCAAAGGGCTATTTCCCAATTAAGCGCTTTAGCTACAGACGATCCGTTGCGGATTATCGCGCTAGAATTGCTGTATCGGTTACAGTCAAATTTGGTAACCGATGCGCCACAAGAATTACAGCCAGAAGAGCGGGAGTTAATTATGGCCATTGCACCACTTTTTCAACAACAAATACAAGCAGCACAGCAACAAGCTAGAGAAGAAGGACTAGAACAGGGACTAGAAGAAGGACTAGAACAAGGACTCGAACGAGGCAGACAAGAACAACAGCGCTTAATCTTAGAAAACTTTCTGCGAGTTCGATTTGGAGAATTAAGCCCGAAAATGACTGTTTTTCTCTCTCCAATATCCAAGTTGGCGGCGGCGGAATTTACAGTGCTGTTGCTGGCAATATCGATGCTGACAGTCGATGAATCTGGGCGGGAAGCAGCGGTTAAATTGTTGGCTGAAAGTGCGTTGCAAATGCGATCGCCTGAATTGGGCGATATTCTGCCTACAGCAGTTACTAATTTATTGGCATTGCCTGTGGCAGAATTGACATTGTTTGTAGAACAACTGCCACAGTTATCGGCTGAGGAATTGAGGGAGAGGTTAGGGAAAACACCTGAATAGAACCTGCGATCGCAGCCATAAAGGGATCTCGCTCTTTATGGCATTTAAATAATTATCCAATAAAATTCCTAAATTCTGTCGATCGCACTTAGGAATTGGACTGCGGGCCTAAAATCAAATGCAGCAGACCATCGATCAGTCGATCGCGCTCCATTGGGATAATATCTTTGCCGTGCATCATATGCTGCGTTAACTGAAAATATACCAGCGATCCAATAAAAATCCGCGCCGTTGCCTCCGGATCGGGCAATTTTAACTCTGGATGCGATGCCAAATATTGAGTGAGCCGCTCGATCCCCGGTTTACCTAAGTTTCTCACAAAAGTCTGCGCTAGCTGGGGAAAACGCCCCGACTCCGCAATCACTAACCTCACAAAATTGAGATATTCTGGTTCCTGGGTCGCCTGATCCAATATAGTTGTGGCAGCGAATCGCAGCGCTACGGCCGGTTCTTCATCCAGAACTGTAAAATGGACTTTTTCTCGCGCCAGCCGCTGTACCAAAGCCGCGAATAATCCTTCTTTATCTGCAAAATAGCTGTAAACCGTGGCTTTGGAAACTCCCCCCGTCTTCGCTACCTTGTCCATACTCGTCCCCGCGTAGCCGTGGGCTAAAAATTCTTGCATCGCACCTTGCAGGATTTGCTCGGTTTTGTCACTTGCTGCTGCGTCTGCTTCGATCGGTTTTGTCCTTGCCATACCTTGCTTCTGTAATTTTTATTTGGGAGCTTGACATTATTATACTGAACGGTTTAGTATGAAAAGGCATCCTAACTAAACCGTTTAGTTTTATTTTCTCACAAAGAGGTATGTCATGGTACACCAACCAACAGCAGACGGCTTATCCTCAACTCCATCGCTAGTTAAACAACTCCTAGTTGTGGCAGCAGTAGCAACCCTGGGGGCAGCGGGAACCACAGGCTACACGATCTGGCGATCGCGCATACCCGATCCCAACGCAGTAGCCGCAGCCGCAGCCGTCACAGCATCCCAATTAAAAACAGTTACAGCCTTGGGGCGACTCGAACCCAGAGGAGAAGTAATTAAAGTCTCCGCCTCCGGTGCAGCCGAAGGAAACCGGATCGATCGACTCTTAGTCAAAGAAGGAGACAGGGTGAAAACAGGTCAGGCGATCGCAATTTTGGATAGTCGCGATCGCCTCTCGGCCGCCCTCGACCAAGCTCAAGAACAAGTGCGCGTCGCGGAAGCAAACCTAGCAAAAGTCAAAGCTGGAGCCAAAAACGGCGAAATCCAAGCCCAGAAAGCCACTATTGCCCGCATAAGAGCCGATCGCAGCAACGAAATCACAGCGCAACAGGCGATCGTTGCCCGTCTAGAAATCGATCGCAGCACCGAAATGGCAGCGCAACAAGCCACAATTGCGCGCTTGAGGGCCGAACAGCAAGGAGAAATTCAAACCCAACAAGCCACAATAGCCCGTCTACAAGCCGAACTCCGCAACGCCATAAGCGAGGATCGGCGCTACTCCCAACTGTATGAACAGGGAGCAATTTCCGCCTCAACTAGCGACAGCAAAAGCCTCGCCGCCGAAACAACTCAACAGCAACTCAACGAAGGAAAGGCAAAACTAAATCAAATTCAGGAATCCCGCCAACAGCAAATTAACGAAGCCCAAGCCAAATTAAATCAAATTCAACAATCCCGCCAACAGCAAATTAACGAAGCGCAAGCCAAACTCAGCCAAGTTGAGCAATCTCGACAACAGCAAATCGACGAAGCCAAAGCAAATCTCGATCGCATCGCCGAAGTGCGTCCCGTTGACATAGCAGCAGCCGCCGCCGAAGTCAGTTTTGCCGCAACAGCCGCCAAACAAGCCAAAGCCAATCTGGATCTAGCTTACATCCGTGCTCCCAGAGACGCCCAAGTCCTGAAAATTCACACGCATCCGGGGGAAAAAGTCGGAAACGACGGCATTGTCGAACTCGGACAAACTCGCGAGATGCTGGCTGTTGCGGAAATCTACGAAAGCGATGTGGACAAAGTACGCCTCGGACAAACCGCCAAAATTACTAGCGATGCTTTGACCGGCGAATTGCGGGGAACTGTCGAACATATTGGTTTGCAAGTGCAGCGGCAAAACATTGTTAACACCGATCCTTCTGCGAATATTGATAGTCGAATTGTGGAAGTAAAAGTGCGCTTAGATGAAGCTTCCAGCCAGAAAGTAGCGGGATTCACCAATTTGCAAGTCAAGGTGGCGATCGGGGAAATTAAGGATTAAGAATTTTTTAACCACAGAGAGCGCTGAGGACACAGAGGAAGAGAATAGAGAGATGAATCATTCTGACTTAATTATTAAAGATTAAGAATTGTTCCAACATCAGGTTGCTGTCTTTAATCCAAAATCCGAAATCTAAAATCTAAAATCATATGCTTGGACTCATCCAACCCTTACAACAATTAAGACGCAG
This sequence comes from Microcoleus sp. T3_D1, assembly GCF_036700405.1. Taxonomy (NCBI): domain Bacteria; kingdom Bacillati; phylum Cyanobacteriota; class Cyanophyceae; order Oscillatoriales; family Microcoleaceae; genus Microcoleus; species Microcoleus sp. T3_D1. The sequence continues at coordinate 19,123 of NZ_JAUBOV010000078.1, read as the reverse complement.
AACTTCCCTCGGATGGCTGCAACTGAGTCACGACAAAGGGCGAATGCTGGTTGCAGTAGCAGGAATTGCCTTTGCTGACGTTTTGATGTTCATGCAGTTGGGCTTTCAAAATGCGCTTTACACCAGCAATACGCGGCTGCACCAAAGCTTGGAAACAGACTTAGTTTTGATTCACCCCCAAGCGCGAAATTTGATTAATTTGTCTTCCTTCCCCAGACGTAGATTGTATCAAGCAATGAACGTACCGGGCGTGAAATCAGCAGAGCCGCTTTACGTGAAAATTGCTAACTGGAAAAATCCCGAAACTCGGCGCGAAACGTCGCTGATGGTGGTGGGTTTCAATCCGAATCACCCCGCGTTTGCGCTTCCAGAAGTCAACCAAAATTTGAGCGCGATTAAATTGCCGGATACCGTGTTGTTCGATCGAGCTTCTAGGGGAGATTACCAAAAAACGATCGCGCAAATCGATCGAGGTCAAGCCGTTAAAGCTGAGGTAGAGCGACGCAGGATTAACGTCAGCGGTTTATTCACAGTTGGAGCATCTTTTGCCGCCGACGGTATTTTGATGACTAGCGATCAAAATTACCTGCGCCTGTTTGCGAGACAAAACGCCGCGAGTGTTAATGCCGGATTAATTCAACTGCAACCGGGTGCTGACCCCGTGGAAGTTCAACAAGTTTTAAAAGCATATTTACCGCCGGATGTCAAGGTACTAACCAAACAAGAATTTATCGATTTTGAGAAAAACTATTGGGCTAAGAATACTGCGATCGGCTTTGTGTTTAATTTAGGCGTCGCGATGGGTTTTGTAGTTGGTGTCATTATTGTTTATCAAGTTCTCTCTACCGATGTCAGCGACCACATGGGAGAATACGCTACTTTCAAAGCGATGGGCTACCGCAATGTTTATTTACTGGGCATCGTTTTTGAAGAAGCTCTAATTCTTTCCCTCCTTGGTTTTTTGCCCGGAGTAGGAGTCTCTTTCGGACTTTACTCTTTAACTCGCCAAGCTACAAATTTACCGCTTTATATGACGCTGCTTAGAGCATTTATAGTATTACTTTTGAACGTAATTATGTGTACTATTTCGGGAGCAATTGCCACTCGCAAGCTGCAATCAGCAGATCCAGCAGATATGTTTTAAGGGAAAATGAAGAATATCATGTCCTCACGATTAACCATAATATTCCGGTCGGGGCGGGTTTTTGAGATGGTCAATTATTGGCCGGTATTGTTGGTGAACCCGCCCCTACAAAAATCGAGGTCGCTCGACCGGACATGATATAAGTGAGTCTGAAGGACACTAAATCCGGGTTATAAAACACTTTATCATACTCGGTGATTGAAACCTTTCCTACACAAATGAAGTCCGCCTCCGCAGACTAAAAAATAAAGGGGTATTAAAGCTAAATTTGGTAGAAATTCCTGAGTACCAACATATTTTTTGTCAACTTATTTTCTTCTTTTTACTCGGCTATTTAGGCGATGTAAGCGATGAATCATTCAATCTCAAACCTCAAACCAAGAAGTTATGAATTCTACTACTCTCGACCCGACAACCAACGCCTTACAGATTCCTGCACCTATAATTTCCGCGCACCAACTAGACCACTACTTCGGTCAAGGTCAACTGCGAAAACAGGTACTTTTTGACATTAATCTCGACATTAATGCAGGTGAAATTGTGCTAATGACGGGGCCTTCCGGTTCGGGAAAAACAACGCTTTTAACTTTGATTGGCGGGCTGAGATCCGGTCAATCGGGAAGTCTCAAAATTATCGGTCAAGAGATGTGCAAAGCGAGTTCAGACCAATTGGTAAAGGCGCGGCGCAAAATTGGCTATATTTTTCAGGCGCACAACTTGCACCGGAGTTTGACGGCGCTGCAAAACGTGCAGATGGGTTTGGAAGTTCACGGGAATTTGTCGCGTTCCCAAATGCGCGATCGCTCTGCAAAAATGCTAGAGTTAGTAGGACTGGAACAGCGGATTAACTATTATCCAGATGATTTGTCGGGGGGACAAAAACAAAGAGTTGCGATCGCCCGCGCTTTGGTCAGTCAACCGCAAATTGTTTTAGCGGACGAACCAACAGCCGCCCTAGACAGCAAATCCGGTCGCGAAGTGGTGAATTTGATGCAGCAACTGGCTAAAGAGCAGGGATGTACTATTCTGTTAGTAACCCACGATAACCGAATTTTGGATATTGCCGATCGCATCGTTCACATGGAAGATGGAAAATTAGCCTAATTTTTAAATTTCCGAAGAATAGACATCATATCTAATCCGTTGACATCGGAATTATGCATCTCTCTCTTCTCTTTCTCTGTGTCCTCTGTGCCCTCTGTGGTTTAATCATTCCGATACAACCGGAATAGACATCACCCATAACTCCCCCATTTTCAATTTTGGATGTCAAAATTTAATCCAAAATTGCCAAACCCCAATCTAAACTCGTCCTGGGACTGTTCACTAATTGCTAACAACTAATCCTTGCCGGTAAATCCCCAAATTTTGCAGGTACATTGCTTCGAGTTTGGGCATCGACGATTCTACAGAACCGCCATAACGCCGAAAAGAAGGCCAGATGTAAGCGAGTTTTCTCACTGCTGACTCCAATCGACCCGCTTCTATATCTTCTAATGCACCTTTTTCTCGGATTAACTCTATAGCCATCAAATCTTGATTTTCTGGGCTGAAATCGCGGACGCCAAATTTTTTGGCAAATCTGTCCCAAGTTGTACTCAGAAACTGATATCGTCCCGCTGCGTCGGAACAGAGTTTTTTGCCGTAGCGGCGGCCGCACCTCATTTCTCTGGGATGATCTTGAAAGCTGACAAATTTCGTGCCGGTGTACTGGATGCGGTAGCCGTCGGGGCTAGCGGTTCCTTCGGCGGCTGCTATGGTGTCGAGAAAGGCTTTGACTCGAAGTTCGGGCGCGATGCTATCGAGTCTGCTATCCTGTATGGACTCTGGTGAATTCAGGGTTGCAGTTTCGGGCGATCGATCGCGATCGATGTTATCTTCTCCTTTGTCTGGTGAATTGAGGGCCGCAACTTCCTGCTGGCGTTTCGGGGCGGGCGAGCTTTCTGCCGAGACCGATTGCCCCCACAGTCTCGGCGTCATTCTACCTACTAAGAAAAAGCACAAACAGATTAAGAAACCCCAAGAGAGTTGAAAACGAAGGCGTTTGGAGCGATTCCCGCCCCGAACCGGCCACCGGTGAAGGGGGAGTGTTGCGGGCAAAATTTTCGTTTGCTGGCCGAAGGCGAACAGCGATTTCAGCGCTACCAAGGTTTGCTGGTAGAAACGCGGTGGAAGTTTCCGAGCTCTCATCGCTGCGGCGAAAGTCTCCACATCTGTCAAAGTAACTTGTGCCAGTGGTTTTGCGACAAACACTCGAAAATGGTTGGCCGCCTGCCAGCTAAAGCGCCGGTTGCGGGGGGATTTACCGTTTACCCACAGGCGAATTAGCTCCATGTCTGACATAGGGAGCAGGTGGCTTCCCAGATGTTTTGATGCGTACAAAAGTACCTCCTGATATGAGTTCAGGTTGAAATATCCCAGTTTGTGGACTTGAGATTGGTTTCACCGTTGCAATTCGGGACTGGCAAGGAAACAAATCTTTTTCGGGGCGATCGCAAACTTCAAATTTTTCGGTCATCACCGAAGGGCAGCGACAGGGATCAAGATAAACTGGTTTCAACCATATCCAGTGATACTACTAAGTGTTCGCCCGGTCAAGTTCACGGGCAGATTTGGCGATGGGTTGAGTCTAAAATTTAGTGATTCCACAGACCTCGCCGTCCCAACTGACATAGGTTTCAAGGTGCTGGCATCCGGCTGACTCAAAAGTGAGCGATCGCATTTTTTTGTATCTAATATTAAGAATTCTACCGGTGTTTGGGCCCGGAGGATTCCTCAGCTTGAATGCCGATCAAATTTTTGCGTTTTGCCAGCATCAGGGAACCGTAGCGGTTAGCCCAAACTTGAGTAAACTCAGCACCTAAGAAGAGAATCTGAGCTGAATAATTGATCCAAAGTAAGATAATCACGAACGATCCCGCAGCACCGTAGGTAGAGGCAATACCGCTACCTCCGAGGTAAACTCCAATTATGGATTTGCCGATCGTAAACAGCACGGAGGTGATGGCGGCGCCGATCCAAACATCATTCCAGGCAAGATGGACATCGGGCAAAAGTTTGTAAATTAAGGCAAAAAGCAGCGTAACTACGCCAAAGGAGAGAGCAAAGTCCACAATCTGCCAAATGCCGACTGGTAATTGCAGCAAGCCGTTCAACCAATAGCTGACGGCGGCTAAAATGGCACTAATTACTAAAGATACTAGCAGTAGAAAGCCTATGCCTAAAATCATGGCAAAAGACAATACGCGGTCTTGCAGAAATCCCCAGATTCCTCTTCCGGGGGGCGGTGAAACATTCCAAATAGTATTGAGGGCTTCTTTGAGATTAGTAAATACGTTGGAAGCCCCCCACAAAAGTGTAGCGATACCTACTAAAGTCGCAATCATTCCCGACTTTGGTTCGGAGGCTTTGAGGATGAGTTCTTGGACGGTTTCGGCGCCTTCTTTGCCGATTAAACTTTGGAGTTGGGTGACGATTTGACCTTGGGCTGCGTCTGCACCAAAGACTAAACCGGCGATCGCAATTACGATAATTAGCAGCGGGGCGAGGGAGAAGACTGTGTAATAGGCTAGGGCGGCGGCTAGGGTTGGCGCTTTATCTTCTTGCCATTCAGTAAAAGTTTGTTTGAGCAGCGATATGACTGTTTTTAAGTTCACGGTCTTTGCTTTCCTTATACTTAGCGTTTACCAGGGATTTTAAGAGGTTAGGAGTTTTTTAGCGTCGGCCACAAGATAGATTTATCGATTAGCAAATTCGGAAAATTACTTTTATGTCAGATTCCCACACAACTGTTAACAGCACCGATGTAAAATCGTCCAAAAAAGCAATTTCTTGGGCTAAATTGAGCGCCTTAGTAGCGGTGGTCAATTTCTTGCTGGTGCTTTTCCATTTCAGTTACCTTCAGTTGCGCCCTGTTTATCAGAGCTTTTTTCCGGGTTTAGTTAAAATTTATGACCCGATTAAAGGCATTGATTCGAGTTTAGCAAATCCCGAATATTTGAAAAGCGCTGACCAGTTTTGGCGAATTGATACGTTTTTTATCGGTTTTTTTGGGGCGGAATTTTTGATTAAAAGTCTGTTCCACACCCGCCGTAAACCGGGGGTAACTTGGTTGGATTTTCTGCTGAGGCGCTGGTACGAGGTGTTTCTGGTGATCCCGATTTGGCAGGGGTGGCGGATTCTGCCGGTATTGGTGCGGCTGCACAAGTCGGGTTTGCTGAATCTCGATCGCGTAGTTGCTCAAGTTACCCACGAACCGGTGGCTTATTTAGCGAATACCATGTCGGAATACATGATGGTGCGGTTTATCAATCAAGCTAAAACTTCCATAAAACAGGGCGACGCGGCGCAGATGTTGCTGGCGCAGCAGCCGTACCTTCACGTCAATCAGGAAAATACGATCGAACAAATTACCAAGCGGATTTTGGATCTGACAATTTACAAAGTTTTGCCGCAGGTGCAACCGGATTTGGAAGAATTGCTGCACCACAATTTGGAAACAACAATCAAACAGTCGGATTTTTATCAAATCCTGCAAACTTTCTCTCCGATTAATATTTTGCCGACGGAGATGACGGAACAGCTAGCGAATTATTTGGCTCAAACTGCTGTGGATGTGGTATCTACTACTTATGAAGACGATAAAGGTAGAAAAATTCTAGATAATTTCAGCCAAGAATTTAATCAAAGTTTGCGGCGGGAATTGCAAGATGAGAAAACTCTCGGGGAATTGCAGTCGCTGCTGTCGGATTTGTTAGAAGAAGTGAAGTTGAATTACATTCAAGGCGGGTTGAAGTCCGATCCGGTGCAGACTTTTACGGAAATTAACTCGCTCCGGGGAGTAAGGGAGAGTTGATACAGCAATGAGTTCCGGTTTGGTGAATTAGATTTTTTTTACTCACATCTTGCACCATTTTCAAGAACAGGCTTTCCGGCCTGTTCCACAAGAGATGAATTTGGTTGTGGAACAGGCATCTTGCCTGTTCCTAAACAAGTAATTGAGAATGGTACAATCATCTTGTACCATTGTCAAGAACAGGCAAGATGCCTGTTCCACAAGAGATGAATTTGGTTGTGGAACAGGCAAGATGCCTGTTCCTAAAAAAGTAATTGAGAATGGTGCAATATCTCGGTTAAAACGAACCGCGAAGACGCGTTAGCGAAGCGGCGCGTTAGCGAAGCGGCGCGAAGGAAGAGAAGAGAAAGAGTTCACAATCTCTACGGGTAAGGTGCGCCTCGGCGCACCTACGAATACGGGTAGTGCGGAGATCCACAATGTCTGGCGATCGATCTATCTCAATCCCCAGCTAAAATAAAATAATTAACTTAAAACATCTATCATATTAGATATCTATCTTGAACAACCTTACTTGCCTGGAAATACAAGTAGCCCAAACAATGCTGAGATTAGCAATGTTGCTGGGCTTAACACTTTTAATCGCCTTTTTTGTGGCGTCAGAACTAGCATTAGTATCAGCCGATCGCCATCAAATCCGCCAACTTGCCCACTCGGACGATCGCCCAACCGCTAAAACCGCCGAACTCGTCCACCAAGCTCAAAACAACATACCGCATTACCTGTCTGTGACCCAAACTGGCACAACAGCAGGGAGTTTGCTGTTGGGTTGGTTGGGTGAGGGAGCGACTGTACACTGGATCGAACCGTGGATCGACAAATTGCCGATCGGTCATTTCTCGGCCGTGCTGACTGCTCATTCGATCGCAGTTCCCGCAGCTTTTATCTTAGTAACTTACGTAGAAATAGTCTTAGGAGAACTAATCCCCAAAGTATTAGCAACCCACGCCCCAGAACGCACCGCTTTGCTGTTGATGCCGGCCCTCGAACTCTGCTCAAAATTACTGTGGCCGCTGCTAGCAATTCTCAACGGTACCGTGCGGCTGCTGACTGGTTGGATTACCAGTAAAGAGTCTCAACCGCTGGTGTCCTCTTCCCAGGCAACTTTCGTTCCAAAAGATGCTCATTCAGCACTAATTTCTGGCAATTGGGAAGTGACAGCAGTTAACGAAAAACTCGGGTTAAACCTGCCGACTGACCAAGCTTACCAAACAATCGCCGGATTCGCGATCCACAATTTAGGTAAAATGCCCAATCAAGGCGATCGGCTATTGTGGGGCGAGTTGGAAATAGAAGCAGCAAATGTAGTAGAAGGCAGTTTAGAAACCGTGCTGCTGCGTCAGGTAACTCGCCCGTTATTTGAGATTCAGCAGCCAGAACTTGTGTTAAGGATCGCGAATTAAATAACTTACAATTTTAATTGTTATTGTGGGATGGGCGTCCCGCCCGTCCAAAAAGGACGGGCGGGACGCCCATCCCACGGGAGCATCTCAGTTTTGTAAAAAGCATTTTTTTTATTGTAGTGCGAGCGTCCCCGCTCGCGTATTGTACAATACGCGAGCGGGGACGCTCGCACTGTAAATGCAAAACTGAGATGCTCCCCATCCCACAAACTTGTGGAAGTTATTTAATTCTCATTCCTAAATTGATCCTAAATCAGGGTTAAATACTTCCTCGATCTATTTGTTTGAGACGGACACGGCGCGGTGCTTTTCGTCGTGTCAACTTAAGGTAAAACCCATAGTCCGGCAAGGGTTGAAACCCCTGCCTCAAAGCGAAAGTCCTCTCAAAGAGGACTAATGAGTTAAGAATTCTTCTTCTCAGTCCTCTGAAGCGAGGACTTTCGCTATAAGCCCCGTGGAATTCATTCCCTGGCGGACTGCCGGGTGAGCGGGAGAACTGGCGGACTAAAAGCTTAAGTTGACACGAAGAAGGGCAGTGCCGTTTCCCTACAGATATCGCCTACTCCGCCTTCGTTTACCCCACAGCCACCTTAACCGCACCCCCAACCAACTGCTCGTAATCCGCCAACAACCACGGAGGCAAACAAGTATTCGCCTCCTGAACCCGCAACTGTCCAGGGCGACAATACAGCATCGCCGCCAACAAATTATTCACAGCTTTAGGCGTTCCAAACCCTTTACTCAACTCAACAACCAACGAGTTAAAAAACTCGCGATCGCTCTCATGCAGCGGCTCGTTAATAAACCCGCTGCCCAACATTGCTTTGTAACCCTTGCCAAAATCGCTCCGGTACAAAAGTTCCAGTTGTTCCCCGGAAACGCTCAGCCATAAATCGGCAATTTGCTTGCGAATATGCCGCAAATCTGCTATTACCAATTCAGCCGTCGGATCGATTTCATAAAAATTGACCGCAGCAGTTAATTGATTGAGAAACTGCGGCAGATAATCTTGTTTGACAAGTGGTTTTTCTGTTGTCGCGAATGCGCTCTCAAACACCTTTTCGTAATCTTCAAGCAACCACTGCGGCAAGCGGGTGCGAGCATCGGGAACCCGCATTTTACCGGGTACAAAATACAGCATCGCCCCCAGCAGAGCATTGATAGCTTGAGGCTGCACCAACCCTTTGCTAATTTCAGTCAATCTCTGCAAAAACTGCTGTTCGGCTTCAGTCATTGATTCTGCTTGCAAGCCACATCCGAGTATTGCTTGATATCCCTTGCGAACCTCTCCTCGGTAAAAATTTTCTAGTTTCTCTGAAGGAACAGTCAGCCAAAAATCTGCCATTTGTTTTCTGATTTGGCGGAGTTCCAAAACAACCGATTCGTCAGACGGATCGATGCGGTAAAGATTGACGCATCCTAACAGTTGATTCGCAAATTGCGGGGATTGAATATATTGAGCGAGCAAGTCAGAAGTAGACTCAGACTTGACGGTGGCTTCCATCTCAAAAACTTGTTCGTAATCCCCAATTAACCAGTGCGGCAAACGGTTGCGAGCGTCGGGAATTCGCATGGTTCCCGGCGGGAAATACAGCATCGCGGCAAGCAAGGCGTTGACAGCTTTGGGATGCACTAATCCTTTGCTAATCTGGGTTAATTGCTGCAAAAACATTTGTTCGCTTTCTATCATCGCTTGACGTTGAAAGCCGCTCTTGAGCAGGATTTTATAGCTGTTACCTGAAGCGCTTTTGTAGGCGGTTTCGAGGTTTTCGGCGGGAACGTTCACCCAAAAATCAGCGATTTGTTTGCGGATTTGACGCAGTTCAGATATTGCTGAGATGTTTGAGGAGTTTCGTTGGTAAAGGTTGACGGTGTTCGAGAGAATCTCGTCGAAATCTGGCTGCTTGGGAATGCTATCCTGTAAGTTGTGCGATGCTTCCAGGTGGCTGGTTTGCCAGTTGCCAAAGAGTTCTTGGAATAATTTGCCGATCGCCCCAGAGTATGCCACACTGTCAAAACAAGCCGGATTAGCTTGCATTTTTTGCTGAATTTCCTGGCGTTTTTGCTGCCGCAATTCAGGATTAGTGCCCAGGGTAACGGCTAGTTGAATGTAAGATGCTTCGTCATAAGCAATTAAATCAGGCATTTGCAGTTCGCGCAGCATCGCCGAACCTTGGCGGAACCGCAAAGCATTTCCTTCCACAACCACCGCCGGCAATCCTACTTGCAAAGGATCGATTAACGATGTTGCCCCAGCATACGGATAGGAATCTAGATAAACATCTGCTAGCTGCAAAAATTCTTTCACATCCGCGCGACTAGGCAGTTGTTTTATGAAGCGCAAGCGGTTGTTATTGACGCCGTATTTAGCGCAGACAGCGTTCAGATTGTTGACAAAAGGTGTCGCTGGATAGGTGCGAGTCCAAGCCGGCCCGAAGGGATATAAAATCAAGATTGAATCGGGTACAGCAGCTAGAATTTTTACCCAACTCTCCCTCAACTCCGGCAAAATTTTGTAGAAGTTGGCGCCGGAGATAAAAACTGTTGTATTGTCTGAAATCCCCAGACTTTGGCGGGTAGGTTTAACTGTAGCTATTTCCGATTCGGTTGCGTATTTGAAACAAAAACCGCTGCCTTCGAGAACAGCCAACTGTTCGCGATATTGTTCTTGATAACTAGCATCCGGCGCGGTAAATTGGCCTGCGATGTAGTAATCCATGTGCCGGATTCCGGTGGTTGTCGGGGAACAGAAAGATGTCGTTTGTACCCGCGCTAAACGGTGGATTGCTAGTGAAGTCAGCGGTTTGTTAATAGCTGTTAAATTCGTACCGAAAAACAGGATATCTAAGTCGTCGGCGCGGATTGTTTGGACTTGCGATGCAAAGTCTTTCGGGAGTGCAACCAGTTTGTCGGCGCGACTTTGACAGTATTGTTCTAATTGGTGGCCGCTGGTGTTGAGTGCGTACAGGTATATCTCGAACTCGTTGCGGTTTAAATGCTCGAAAACCGGGATGGTAGCGAAGGTTTCGGTTTGTGGCGCGAAATGGTCGTTGATGATGCCGAGGCGGATTTTTGTCCGATTTGGCGATCGCGCCGGGAAGATACAATCAATGGAACTACCGCGATTTTTGAGCGAAAACTCAATAATTTCCGCCCGTTTGGTGTAAATATCGCGCAGGTTTGCCGTGGCAAAATACACCGGGATAAAGTTCGCAACTTGCGAGAAAAATAAGGCAATATTTTGCCAAAGTTGCGAATCGGGATTGGTGAATATATTGCTATGAATGTAATTCACCCAGCTCTGCATAAATTCATAGTAGTTGTCTGCTTCTCCAACTGTTTGAAACAGGTTGGGACTGCCCAACATAAATTTGAGATAGTCATTCGCAAACCAGTTGGGAATTTGAGCGCGATCGTACTTAATCTGCCATTGATCTGCACGTCGGTAAAGCATCGCTGCTAGCAGGTAATTGATGGCTTTTGGGTCATTAAATCCTTTGGCAATATTTGCAGCTAATTCATTGACAAAACTCTGTTCTGCCTGGGTTAGCGGTTCATCTTTAATGTCGCTCTTCAGGAGTATCTGATGTGCCTTACCTGCATCGCCGGCATAGGCATTTACCAGTTGATCGGGGGGCAGATTCAGCCAATAATTGGTAAGTTGCGTACGACATTGGCTGATGTTAGCGAGGCTTACTGGGTTAGACTGGTCTTTTTGATACTCTCCCAAGTATTGAGATAGCGAATTTAAAAGTTGCGCTATTTTGTTTTCGGGAACTAATTCATCAGCTATTAAGTGCCTATGTTGCTGCAAAATTTCCTCTGACCAACGGACTTCTTCGGGTTGGTAAAGTTGAGAGTGCAGGTGAATAATGAGAGCTCTCATTAAGTATAATTTTGCGCGAACGCTAGCCATTTTTTGGGTTCTGCTAGATCCGTCACCGTGCTGCCTATAATAGAGATAAGGCTTAGGTAATCGATACCCTAACCAGCCTTTTTCATAGGCAGAAACCCAAAATTCCCAGTCTTCACATCCCAGCTTCATCACTTTTTTCAACCCGCCTACTTCCTCGAAAATTCCCTTTCTAAATAAAGAACTAACGGGAGCTTGATTGTCTCTCAAAAACCGATTGGGATCGAAATCACCGTGGATCACTAAATCACAGTTGGCTCCGAAGTGCTGCATATCTGTATAGACAAAACCCACCTGCGGTTTTGCTAATAAAATTTCCCCGCACTCCTCTAGAAAATTCGGATGAATTCGATCGTCAGCATCTAGGAATAAAATAAACTTTCCTGACGACTGCTGAACGCCAACATTTCTCGAATCAGCGGGCCCCGTGTTGGGTTTATCTATGAGGCGAATCGATGTTTGAGGATACAGTTGAATTAAATAATTTGCGAAGTTGCTGGTATCATCCGTGCTGCCGTCATTGACAATTATGCACTCCCAGTTTTGATAAGTCTGACTGACAACACTTTCAACAGCTTCTCTGACATATTTTGCGTGATTGTAGCAGGGGATAATTACGCTGATAAGTGGCTGTGCGGGTGTGCGATAAGGTAACGCATTCAGTTCCGAGGCAAAAACCGAGACAGGAACCGAAGAAATATGTACGATCCCTCGTTGGCGGATGCCGTATTCATCCCATATTTGGTAAGCTTCTTGCTGGGATAATTGCGATCCATGTTCCAAACCTTGTTGATTTTTATAGTACAAACCGAGAATTTCGGGCAAGTGTACCATATTTTCGGTTTTGCCAATCCGCAGCCAAAATTCGTAATCGCCAGCCACAGTCAATTCCGATCGGAAATAGCCGTATTTTTCGTGCAGCGATTTTCTCCACATCGGTTGGGAACCAATAATGCAGCGCCTTTCGAGTTCGCTATAGTCAAAGGCTGGCCAATTCCAGCGCTTGTCGGCTTGGGTTTTTGCAAAAGTATCGTTAGCTGTGTTGGTGATTAATTGGTCAGCATAAACCAGACTTACTGCGGCATTTTCATCCAAGTATTTCGCCATGATTTCTAGGGCATCGGGGCGGTGTCTGTCATCGGTATTAGCATTAGTCATGTAAGCTCCGCGCGACAGCTTAATGCCTCGATTCCAGGCGGCATATAATGTTTCGCGGTCAGAAGTGCGATCGTACACAATATTCGGATATTTCGCTTGAAATTCCCGCACAACAGACTGTTCATTTTCTTGGGAACCGCTGTCAATTACTATGATTTCGAGTTGACCTTTTTTGTACAGCGTTTGCTCTACCAAGTCCTGCAAGCAGCCGCGAATAAATTTTTCGGAATTGTAAGTAGAAACGATCGCAGATACTTTAAAAGCGGACGGGACAGGCTGGGAGCGATCAACTGCCGAGCGCTGTAAATTGATGGGGTCGCTAGTTTCATATCTAATTCTCTGCTGATTTTTGTCAATTACTTGCACAGCTTGCACAGCGACACTTGTTAGTTCTGCTTGTAACTGATTGGGATTATTTGACAGCATTTCCTGAAATTTCCGTGATAAATCCGGCTGAAAAAATCCTGTAAAGTGAATTCCCATCTTTTGCCAAAAATCGTTTATGTAATTCACCGGGTGTTTGAGATGATACGCAATCGCAGTTTCTAAATATTTGACAGTCCACCCTTTTTGCTGAGCGATCAGCGGTATCCACAAATCCCACCAAGGAAGACCTAAGCAGAATTGAGAATTTGGAAAATGTTTTAATAATTCCTTGTCAAAGAAGAAGAAATCAAACCCCTTAGCATAAATTTCTCCCGCTGCTTGTTCGGCGGGAGAATCAACATCAGTTCGCGAACCAAAAACTACGGCATTTTCAGCCTGTTTGCATATAAATGAAATCAAATCGCCATCGGCTTCCAAGCGGATATCTGAATTAACAATTCCGCATATTTTTGTACCGCTATCGCGCCAATAAACAAACAGATCGTCAAGATACACTAACGGTCTTCCAGCCTCTGCCCGCGCATCGCGTTTTACCTCATGAAAAGTAACATTTTCATAGATGGGCTGCAATTGACTAATTTCTTCGCGGATATTGAGCGAAACAGCGTCAAATCCAAGCGATCGCCAGCTTTCTACAGCCGCCCGCTGATTTTCTATATTTCCCGGTGCAATACTCGTTAATATTGCTACACTGTTCCTGTTGTTTCCCGGCGATATCCTCAAACTAAAATTATCAGTAGATTGAGGGCTGACTGTGGTTTTGACATAAAAAGCATCCCCCCAAGATGGATGAGATGGAGAGGCTACTGCTACTCGTTGAAAGCCATAAACCCTTAGAAAATCATCCACTTGGTCGATTAACGCGCACCCTTCATACAGTTCTTCGCAATTAACTTCTGTACTGATTGCATCAATATATTTTAGAGTTTCCTTCGCCCCTTGCAAAGCCAAAAGTTCTGCACCTTGAATATCAATAACCAGGATATTAAACTCCGATGAATCCAGTCGGCTTTCTTGCAGTAGCGAGTCAAGAGTTCTCGACGGTACAGTTACTTGATTAACCTCCACCATCCCGGGGTAAATTTCCTTGTGAAGCTTTAGCGGCAGAATGCTGCTGCTCATATCGTGGGAATTCACCCGCAAATTAACTGTGCCGTTTTGGTTGCTGACAGCACAGTTTGCCAGCCACACATTAGGTATCCCTGCTATATTCGTTTTTAACCTTTCAAAGACAGACGGATTAGCTTCCACAAATAGCACTTTTTGGGCGCCCATCACTTGATATTCCTGTATTTCTTGCCCTTCGTGAGCGCCTATGTGGAGTACACCTCGCGGGGCAATAGAGTATTGCTGGCAAAGCTTCTGTAAGTCGAGATACCCAGAAGTGAGAGCTACTTCATTTGATAATTTAATGTCCATTGTTCTTAATTATTGTTATTTGCCACCAGTGAAAGCCAAAATTAAGACTTTTGTTAACCGTCAATCTTAAACTTTGACCTTTTACAGGATTATTTTATGGAGCGCCCAAGCGCTGACGCTTAAACTTTTTGAGTTGTTCCCTGTTTGGAAACAGGCACATCGTCTGCCCTAGCCTGTGCGGTATCCGAGCGATCGCACTGCTATTTCTCCAAGGCTTATTCACAGTTATACGCCAAATCTTCTCCCTAAACAGGAATGGTGGCGATCGCCACCACTTTTGATAATCTTGACAAATTATGCCTTATAGTGTATGAAGAAACCCAAAAATTAGGACAACACCCCAATCTCGTGACGACGCCCAGGGCTGTTCCGTTCCCGCGACCTCAGACCGCCACAGCATGGCCGGGATTCCTCACCACACAAAAACAAGTTACAATTACGTTAAGATTGATGAACATAAATAAAAATTCCCAAATCGCAGGGACTAAAAATTAGGAGGATCGACCTCGGTGAATAAACGGTGGAGAAACGCTGGCCTGTACGCACTGCTGGCTATTGTAGTCATTGCCTTAGCAACGGCATTTTTTGACAAACAGCCCCCAAGTAGGGAAGTTTGGAAGTACAGTCAATTCATTCAGGAAGTCGAAGGCAAGAGAGTAGACAAAATAAATATCAGTTCCGATCGCAGCAAAGCCCTGGTCACAGCCCAGGACGGCAACAAGGTACTCGTTAACCTGCCCAACGACCCCGAACTGATCAACATCCTGACCAAAAATAACGTAGATATTTCAGTTCTGCCCCAAAGCGACGAAGGCTTCTGGGTAAAAGCCCTCAGCAGCCTGTTCTTCCCGATTTTGCTTTTGGTCGGACTGTTTTTCCTGGTGCGGCGCGCGCAAAACGGGCCCGGCAACCAAGCCATGAACTTCGGCAAATCCAAAGCTAGAGTCCAAATGGAGCCGCAAACTCAGGTGACTTTCGGCGACGTGGCCGGCATCGAACAAGCCAAGCTAGAGCTCGCAGAAGTCGTGGACTTCCTGAAAAATGCAGACCGCTTCACCGCAGTCGGAGCAAAAATCCCCAAAGGCGTACTGCTGGTTGGCCCTCCCGGAACAGGCAAAACCCTGCTGGCAAAAGCAGTGGCTGGAGAAGCAGGCGTTCCCTTCTTCTCGATTTCCGGTTCAGAATTTGTGGAAATGTTCGTGGGTGTCGGTGCTTCCCGCGTCCGCGACTTGTTTGAACAAGCTAAATCGAACGCTCCTTGTATCGTATTCATCGATGAAATTGACGCGGTAGGCCGCCAGCGGGGCGCTGGTTTGGGCGGTGGTAACGACGAACGGGAACAAACCCTGAACCAGTTGCTGACCGAAATGGACGGCTTTGAGGGTAATACTGGCATCATTTTGATTGCTGCCACGAACCGCCCCGATGTACTCGATGCGGCGCTGCTGCGTCCGGGTCGCTTCGATCGCCAAGTTGTAGTCGATCGCCCCGACTTCGGAGGCCGCCTAGAAATTCTCAACGTTCACGCCCGCGGCAAAACTTTGTCAAAAGACGTGGACTTGGAAAAAATCGCCCGCCGGACACCCGGTTTCACCGGTGCGGATTTGTCCAACCTACTCAACGAAGCAGCAATTTTAGCCGCCCGTCGCAACTTGACCGAAGTCTCGATGGATGAAGTCAACGATGCGATCGACCGCGTGCTCGCAGGCCCGGAAAAGAAAGACCGCGTGATGAGCGAAAAGCGCAAAACCTTGGTAGCTTACCACGAAGCCGGTCACGCTTTAGTCGGCGCGCTGATGCCCGATTATGACCCCGTGCAGAAAATTAGCATTATCCCCCGCGGCCGCGCTGGCGGTTTGACTTGGTTCACACCAAGCGAAGATCGGATGGATTCTGGCTTGTATTCTCGGTCTTACTTGCAAAATCAAATGGCGGTAGCTTTGGGCGGCCGCATTGCTGAAGAGATTGTCTTCGGCGAGGAAGAAGTAACCACCGGTGCGTCGAACGACTTGCAGCAAGTGGCAAGAGTAGCGCGGCAAATGGTGACTCGCTTCGGAATGAGCGATCGGCTTGGCCCTGTAGCTCTCGGTCGCCAACAAGGCAATATGTTCATGGGTCGCGATATCATGGCCGAACGCGATTTCTCCGAAGAAACCGCAGCGACGATCGACGATGAAGTGCGTTTGTTGGTAGAACAAGCTTACCGTCGCGCTAAAGATGTACTCGTTGGCAACCGCCATGTCCTTAATGCTTTGGCAGATATGCTAGTTGAAAAGGAAACTGTGGATGCTGATGAATTGCAAAATTTGTTAGCTAATAGCGATGTGAAAATGGCGACGATCGCCTAATCAATTTTGGATTTTGGATTTCGGATTTTAGATCAAATCTAAAGTTTGAAATCAATAATTGGGGTGATTCTGGGATTGTCTGGAATCTCCCCGATTTTTTTATGAGTGCGATCGATCGATTTTAGATTTTAAATTTTGGATTTTAGATTTAATCTAAAGAATGATATTATGTCCGGTCGCTTCGCCCGAAATCAGGTAGGGGCGGGTTCACCAATAATATCGGCCAATAATTGACAATCTCAAAAACCCGCCCGGCCGGGATATTATGGTCAATCGATCGGACATGATATCAGACATTCAGCATACCTTTTTCCAGCAGCTAGCGCTTAACTTCTTCCCAGGGAACTCTTGGTTCATCTTTTCTAGATTCAATAATCACACAGTCCTCAACATCCTCCCAGATATCGTCTGGGTACTGGAAGTCAAGCAGCACCACGACTTTTTTAGCCTTGAGACTCAACTAATATCAAATCCGTTGGCATCGTCCTGTATTCATCTCTCTCTTCCCTTTCTCTGTATCCTCTGTGTCAAGAGCGGTTTCATCATTCCGATACAACAGGAATTGATATAACAACTGAAAGTCTGTCGGTTCGCCACATTCAGCCAGCACGTCAGCTCAAAAATCTCTGTGATTTTTGAGGTCAACAATTGCAGCGGTTTTGTTGCCTAGATTGTCCGTTAAAAATTGAACGCCGCACATATTAGACCTCTTGCAAAAATAATTAGGACGGGCAAGATGCCCATCCCACAAGAAAAAATAACTCTTGTGGGATGGGCATCTTGCCCGTCCCCTCAATTGAGGAAAAGGATTTTTGCAAGAGGTCTATTGTAAATTGCCATATATCGAAGTTAGCAACCTGTATTAAAATTAGATGCGAGTCAGAATGATATGAGTTTCAAATTTGGGATATGCCCAATTTAAAATCCTTCGACGGAGCACGCCGAATTCTAAAATCTAAACTCTAAACTCTAAACTTGTATGAATAATCAATTTTGGTTGACACTACTAAAAAAACACCGCGCGATCGCAGTCATCCGTTCCTCCGAAAAGGAACTTGCTTGGCAGATGGCATCATCGGTAGCAGCAGGAGGAATCCAGTTTATTGAAATTACGTGGAATACCCACAAAGCTGCTGAATTAATTGCCGAACTCCGCTCCGAATTCCCAACTTTTAGTATTGGAACCGGCACTTTATTAAACTTAGAAGAGTTACAGCAAGCAATAGACTGCGGCGCTCAATTTCTGTTTACTCCGCACACCGATTTAGCTATGATTAAAACAGCAGTTGACGCCGGAGTGCCGATCGTCCCCGGTGCTTTTTCTCCCACGGAAATTGTCACCGCGTGGCAAGCAGGTGCTACCTGCGTTAAAGTGTTTCCGATATCGGCTTTGGGAGGCGCGGCTTACCTGAAAAGCCTGCAAGGCCCCCTGGGAAACATTCCTTTAATTCCCACTGGCGGGGTAACGCTGGAAAATGCGAAAGTATTTATTGACGCCGGGGCGATCGCCGTTGGTTTAGCCGGAGACTTATTTCCTAAACACTTAGTGGAAAATCGCGATTGGCGGGCGATCGTCCAAATTGCCCGAACTCTCTCCCAAAACTTAACAACTTGTTAAGTCCAGTTTCCAAATCCAACATTTCAAATCTACAATCTAAAATAGGACAAGCCAATCTAAAATCTAAAATCTAAAATCTAAAATAGTACGAGGTGTGAGAAATGAACAGCATTATCAACTCAACTTACTTCCGTCGCGCTGGAACTTTCTGTGCCGGCTGCGCCCTCACTTTTGCTACATTCTGCGGCGGTTCAATGACCGCATTTGCCAGCGAACAGCACAACATAATTGCCAATAAAATTATGCTGTTGCAGCAATCCAGCGAACGCTGGATAGAAATAGATTTGTCCAGACAAAGGTTAATAGCTTGGGAAGGAAATACACCCGTTTACGCGGTGATTATTTCCAGCGGCAAATCATCGACTCCCACCCGCACGGGAACCTTTGCCGTTCAAACCAAACACCGCGTTACTAGAATGACTGGGGATGACTACGACGTGCCCGACGTTCCCTATACAATGTATTACGACGGAGGCATGGCAATTCACGGCGCTTACTGGCACAATTTGTTTGGCAATCCCGTTACTCACGGCTGCACAAATGTAGCTGTCAATCACGCTAAATGGCTATTTGAATGGGCCTCGGTGGGAACACCCGTGGTGGTGCACAAATCTCAGGTTTAGGGAATTGGGCATCGGGCATCGGGCATGGGGCATCGGGCATAGTCGAACATTATTAGAACTTATGCACCGGTGGTCAGAAACCGGGTTTTTTTGGGAAATACTTCGTTACAGCCAGCAGATTCGGTCAAAAACCCGGTTTCTTCGATCGGAGTTCATCAGTTCTGGTTTTTTTTAGCTTGCTTAGGAATGAGAATTAAATAACTTCCACAAGTTTGTGGGATGGGGAGCATCTCAGTTTTGCATTTACAGTGCGAG
>NZ_JAUBOV010000187.1:0-2340 GCF_036700405.1 Microcoleus sp. T3_D1 | reverse complement strand
TGGGTTTGAGATTTAGAGAAAATCCCGGCACAATTGTTAACTCTTCGCAAGCAATCGGCCCCACACCAACCTTACCGCCCTTGCCCGTAGAAATTCCTGTTTCTAACAAACTTGGTTTAGCAGTAGCTCCCGGTCAAACTTTAGCATTAATTGGCGGTGACATTCTACTACAAGGCGGAAATTTAACAGCTTATACCGGACAAATATTACTTGGCAGCGTCCAAAGTCCTGGTTTAGTACAATTTGAACCAACAGCTTTAGGTCTGAATTTAAACTACGGAAATATTCAGAACTTCGGCAATATCGCAATCAACGGTGTCTTTATAAATACCAGCGGATTAGGAGGGGGAAAAATTGATATTCGAGGTTCAAACGTCACCGTTAGTAGTTCGGGAATTTATAGCCTAACACTGGGAAACCTTGATGGTAGAGGCATTGACATCAACGCCCAAAACTTGCGAGTAGAGAGAGGGTCACAAATTTTCACCCCGACAGTGGGAGATGGCAAGGGGAGCGATATCAACCTCCACGCTACTGACTCATTACAAATGAGTGGGCTGGGAATTCAGGGCTATCAGAAGCTTTACAACCAATATTTGACTTCAGGAACAGTCAACCCTTTTGACCCGCAAATTGTTATGAACTCTGGTACTGTTGGCAGGGGAGCCGCCGGAGACATTAACATTGACACTGGACGGCTACTGCTGCGCGATGGAGTGGTTGGCGGTACCGCCACCCTAGGTGCTGGAAATGGCGGAAATCTGAATATCCGCGCCAACACGGTTGAGTTTGTCAGTTCATTGTTAAACAACGAAACCACAAAGGTAAGTACCGGTCAAGGCGGAAACATCAATCTTGAAGCACAGCGGTTAATCATGCGCGATGGTAGCTATCTCCTCAGCCTCAGCCGTAGTAATAGAGCATCAGGGAATATCGTCATTAAAACGAATGAATCTGTAGAATTGTCGGGAGGAATCCCTGGAACTACAACGCAAACTATAATTGGCACCACCACTGCCAATGGGAATGGGAAAGCCGGAGATATTACGATTGAAACTAAACGATTGACTGTTTCTAATGGAGCCGGAATTGCTTTATCCACGGGTGCGAATATTGGCGAATCCGTGCGTTCTAGGAGTGGAGGCCCAGGAGGAAATTTAACCGTGAGAGCTTCAGAGTCAATAGAAGCGATTGGCGTTTCTGGAGTTTTGGGCACTGCGGGTTTCGCACCTAGTGGTTTTTCCACTCAAACTTTTAGCTCTGCTCCAGGTGGAGATATCCACCTCTCGACACCAAAACTGACTTTGCGGGATGGGGGAATAATTACGGCTGCTTCTTTGGGTGCAGCAGATGCGGGAAATATTACAATTGATGCCGAACGCTTAGAAGTACAAGGACTTGGGAATAACGGTCGCTTCAGGAGTAGAATTGAAGCTTCGGCTGGCAGTACATCTATCTTTGTCAATCCTAATGCTACGGCGAATGCCGGTTCGTTAAATTTGAATGTTAATCAATTGATTGTCCGGGATGGGGCAACGGTGAATGTTCAGGCTTTGGGAACGGGAAGGGCTGGAAATATTAATGTTATAGCTAACTCAATTGCCTTGGATAATAAAGCTAGTATTGACGGTACAACTGACTCTGGCGGGGGTGGAAATATTAATATCAGGGCGCAAGATGTCCAGTTGCGGCGCGGTAGCAGAATTACCACGGATGCAGGTATTTCTGACGGTGGAAATATCAGAATTGATAGCGATATTTTGGTAGCTTTACCAAGAGAAAGTAGCGATATTACAGCTAACGCTCGGACAGCTAGAGGTGGTCAAGTTACGGTCAATGTACCAAATATTTTTGGTTTTACAGCAATTAACCGCGAACAAGCCAGGAGTAGTTTAGGACTGACTGATGCTGAATTTGCGGCCTTACAAGTAAATCCTACTTCTCTAATTCCTACCAGCGATATTGCGGCGATTTCCCAAAGTACCGGCCCCGCTTTGCAAGGTACTGTAACATTTAGTTCTGTGGGAGTGAATCCCGTTCAAGGTTTAGTGGAACTGCCGCAAAATGTGGTGAATCCGGCTGCGTTAATTGCGGCAAATCCCTGCACGCAAGGGGCCGAGAGCGCATTTACCGTCACTGGGAAAGGAGGAGTGCCTGCAAGTCCTAATGATGTTCTCATCAGCAATTCTAGCCAGTTTAATTGGGTGGAGCCAGCGGTAGGTGGAACTCAGCAAGTAGAAAGCCTCATAACATCCATAGAAGTTCGGCCAACAGAAATTATTCCCGCTCAAGGTTGGGTAATAGACGATCGAGGACAAGTAAGGCTGGTAGCCTATAATT
>NZ_JAUBOV010000077.1:0-38104 GCF_036700405.1 Microcoleus sp. T3_D1 | reverse complement strand
CGATCGCCTGAAAGTCGGCTCGATCGAATCCATGACGTGGCGATCTACTGACTCCTTTAAGATACAAGGGGCGGGTTTCACGAAAGATATTTCGGGTAATTCATAATATAAATAAACCCGCCCCCCGAGTTGTGGAGAGGGCGGGTTTATTTATATTATGAATTTTATCAAAGATTTTCGGTAAAACCCGCCCCTACGAGCATTGGGAGCAAGAAGAAAGATTTTAGCCGTTAATCACCGATCCTCCGTTGGGATGCAAAATTTGACCAGTCATGTAAGACGAATCTTGTGAAGCTAAAAACACGTAACTGGGAGCCACTTCATCGGGTTGACCGACGCGTCCCAAGGGCGTGTCTGCACCAAATTTCTCCACTTTTTCTTCGGGGAAAGTCGAGGGAATTAGAGGCGTCCAAATCGGGCCGGGGGCGACTCCGTTGACGCGAATTCCTTTCTCAGCTAAACTTTGAGACAAGGAGCGAGTAAAGGCAACAATTGCTCCTTTTGTGGAGGAGTAATCTAGCAATTGTTGATTGCCTTTGTAAGCGGTGACAGAGGTAGTGTTGATAATTGCACTTCCTTCTTTGAGGTGTTTGAGAGCGGCTTTTGTCAGGTAAAACATTGAGAAAATGTTGGTGCGGAAGGTGCGCTCTAATTGTTCGGCGGTGATGTTTTCGATGCTTTCTTGGGGATGTTGTTCGGCGGCGTTGTTGACGAGGATGTCGAGGCGGCCAAATTCTTTAACTGTTTGTTCTACAAGGTTTTGACAGAGGCTTTCATCGCCGATGTCGCCGGCGATCGCAATACAGCGGCGGCCTTGTTGTTCGATCGCCTCTTTGGTTTTTTTGGCATCATCATCTTCGTTAAGATAGCTGATGACCACGTTAGCGCCTTCCTTGGCAAAGGCGATCGCCACTGCACGCCCGATACCGCTGTCTCCGCCAGTAATTAAGGCTACTTTGTCCCGCAATTTGTCGCTACCGCGATATCCCTCCGCGAAGGATTGAGGTTGCGGGGTCATCTCGGATTCAATACCGGGTTGCTGTTCTTGATGTTGAGCCGGATTGGTTTGTTGTTGAGTTGGCATAACACATTCCTCTAAGTTCTACCTCTATAAATAAAGGTTTTATTGAGGCGGGGAATCGGTCTTTTTGCCGATCGTTCCCTACCACTAAAGACAGTTCGGGCGATCGAAACCAGTTGTTAAGATTGTCACAACAGTAAAAAGCACGCCAAAACATAATTTGACGTGCTGTTTAAGCAACTTAGCTGCTAATTGCTGAGTCTCACACTACAGACTCAACTTAACATTAGAAACCAGTCGGAGGAGTAGCAGGAACACCTAACAGTAAATCCTTCTTATCTTCAGGCAACAATACAGTCACTGCACTCGCGATGCCGCTCAAGCTCATGTCCTCAACAAACTTAATACCTGCATTTCCAGGTACGATCAAGCTGGTATCAATGCTGCTGGCCTTAACCGTAGCATTGAGTGAAGGGTCGGGGTTATTCAGAGGATCGGGTGCAGTTTCCAGGTTCTGAGATTCACCAGTCACCGGATCGAGGCTACTTAGTCTTACTATTCCCGATGGGTCTGGGGTCGCCACAGATGTCGTAGGCACTGTGTTAGGGCCCGGCACGTCAAAGCTAACCGGGTTGGGGCCAGTTGGGATCGGGAAATTGTTGGTAACGCCCGGAGTATTGAAGACTTCCAAAACCGAGTAGCTGGCTGGAGACAAATTATTAAACCGAGCAATACCAGCAGCATCAGTTCTCACCAGCGGTTCTGTTGCAGCATCGTAGCGACCGTTGCCGTTGAAATCCAAAGTGAAGGGTACATCGGCAAGGGGCGGTTCGTTTCCGTTGCGTATACCGTTGCGGTCGTCATCTCGGAATTTAGGAACCAAGAGGTCATAACGGCGAGAGTTACCCACCAAAGCGCAAGTAAAGGTTTGATTCGCACCGAGAACAATATCCAGCGGTTGAGTCGTTTTGAAGAAGCCCGAAGGTAATACTTCCCGAACGCTGTAATTGCCAGGGCGCAAATTGTTGAATGCAAAACGACCAAACTGATCGGTAATAGAAGTGGGCTCTGTTGCTTGCAACACACCGTCACCATTGGTATCGATAGCAATGGTGACACCAGCAATAGCTGGTTCATTGCCATCTCGATAACCGTTCAGGTTAAAGTCCTCAAACTTGCAACCGGTGATGTTGCTGTTGGGTGTGTTGGCAAAGGTAACGTTGGCGTCCTGAGTGTTCAGGGTAACATCAACGCGATCTGGAGTAGAAGGCGAGAAATTCGGCGGTACCACTTCTCGGACGACATAGTTGCCCGGTGCCAAGTTGGTAAAGGCAGCTCTTCCCTGCTCATTTGTGCTCAGTTGCTGTTCGCCAGTGTCGGGAGTCCCGTTATTGTTGGTGTCCAGGAAGACAGTGATACCCCTAATTGGCGCTTCACCCTGATTTGGTTCAAAGCGACCGTTGGCATTCAAGTCGTTGTATTTGAAGACATTGATGAGTGGTAGAGTGTTGCCCACACCTGCATTATTGCCAATACCCTGAGTAGCTCCAACCGGAGAAAAGGTAAGTGATGGCGATGGGTTCCGCGCTGGTAAAGTTGTAACTGGCGCTGCAAAAATCGGCCGCTCACCAGTGGTCGCGATCGCTCTTTCACCTGCTTGTTGAACGCCGTCGCGGTTGGTGTCTACGAATTTAGGGTCGTTTGGTTTCAGCGTGTAGGTTGAGTCTGCTACTAACAGCGGTTGCTCTCTGCTGATGGTACCCTGGAATCGCGCCTGTGGCCCTGGTGCCGAAACCAGAGCGGGGTTTGGAGTGGTTGCTACTGGAGCATTCAGGTTTCCTGGGGCACCGCCACCTACTTCTGCAGGCAGTACACCTGGAAAAATTTCCAACACTCTGTAATTGCCAGCTCGCAAATCCTTGAAGGTAACTACTCCGTTCGCATCTGTGATGGCTATCGGTTCGGAGCCTGCTCCATCCCAGCGACCGTTCCCGTTCACATCTAAAATAAACGGTACTCGGGCAATGGGGGGTTCCAATACTCCACTAACCACATTTCGCAAGCCGTTGCGGTCTATGTCGCGAAATTTGTTAACTTCAATTTGATAGAGCGGAGTATCGCCAACTTGAGCGCAGGCAAAGGTTTGACCTGCTGCTACCGTCACGTCGAGTACCGGAACGTTGCCGGGGGGAGTGCTTTGGGGAAAATCTTGTGTTTCTAAGGGTTCTGCATCCGTAGCATTAACTTCTAGTCCGGTAACAGAACTAATCTGTCGTCTGATCCGTTCTTCCCGAATCTTGTAGCTTCCGGGTAATACGTTGAACGACCATCCACCATTTTTGTCTGTTAAAGTGTTCTGTTCCCCTGCATCGCGTTGACCGTTGCCATTTGAATCAATATATATCCTGACATTTTTAATCCCCGGTTCATTCCCATCTCGGAAGCCGTCGCCATCTATGTCTAAGTATTTGCATCCTACGATACGACTGCCTGTAACTGGTGGAACTCCCGCGTTGCCAAAGAAAACGTTGACATTTCGGTTGCCGAGAGTGACAGCCAGGGGGTTGGGAGTAGTAGCGGTGAAACCAGCAGGTAGTACCGTTTCGGTGAGTACGTAATTGCCAGGGGCAAGATTTATGAATGAGAACGCGCCGTTAGCGTCCGTCGTGGTTAAGACTTCGCCAGTACCAGCATTAAATACACCGTTGCTGCTTGTTGCTGATTCGAGGAGGATGGGGATATCCCGAAGACCTGGTTCGTTGGGCTGTCTGACCCCATCTCGGTTCAGGTCATTGAACTTGATGCCTAAAATTGCCGGGCCAGCATTCCCAACCACAACAGGCTGTAGTTGACTGGCTGTGAGCAATTGCTCTTCGTTAATAAAATCTAAATCTGCCATGATTTCTCTCCTTCACACCTAAATCCACGTAAATTACAGACTACTGTATGGGTTGTAACTTGCTGAGTAGTTTTTACTAATAGCTGACAACCGCTACTCGATTTTACATACGTCTGTACTTGAGGTAATGTTCCCATCTCACACAACAATGCCTCAAGCTTTGTCGCTGGCAAGTATATCAGGTTTTGAAGAACCCTGGCAATTTGAGGGCAACATCTTCAGGATTTGCACGCCTTCTCTGTCCGGACATACTTGCGGTTTCGAGCTTTAAAAAGCCTAAGACTGACTTCTCCCCCCTGGTATCAAGTCCGGCTGCATTGTTCTTGTTCGTCCTGGTTCGCTGTCCTAGACGATCGCCTCCTCTGGGATTGCCAATGACAGATATCCCAGCATCGATCGAGCTACCGGACTTGATTATGGCTTGCCCTGACTGGAAATACGCCGATCGGGTTTGGGGGAATTACCTGATAGTTTCTCACTCACAGAGATGCTACTGCCTCTGAATCTTGCAACCAATATACAAGCCAGCTTCGGAGTTGCCGGAACTTAGGCTTGAGTGTTGGAGGTTGCCAACAATAGGGTATCACGCGATCGCCCTTTCACCTCTTCGTTATTTTTATCTGCGGTTTGGGACTCCGGGCGATCGAGCGAATGTGTCACCCTACATAACCCAATACGCTTGGGTTAACACTCTTTATTCCTCGCAGATCCCCCTCGCATCCCCCTTAAGAAGGGGAGTAGGGGTTGACTTTGAGAAGACTCTTGTCCCCCCCTTAAGAAGGGGGGCTAGGGGGGATCGGGCTTCACCCAAGCGTATTGCTACATAACCCCGAAATCTCTCGCACCCATACTGCTGACCGAGTTCCCGATCGCCCCTTTTATTAATTCATTTTTCTTGACAAATTCACCGATTTGTGCGTGAGTATCCAAACCGACATACTGTTGCCCAAAGTTAGGAGTATTGCCTAAATTTGCAAAAAATCCATCACTCAAAAATTTACTAATTCGATCACTATCACGACACTGGCTCAAAAGCAAGCTATCGGCCCCCATATTGCCCGCCGGTTCGCCCGCATAGTTACTGGCATCCGTCAGCGGGTCGCCCAAGGATTTAGCCGACCTACCGTCAGCCTCTCCCGTCACCAAATCAATGCTGCTAGCCCGAATCTCTGCCGAGACCACAACCAGCGCAGGCGGAGTCGTTGGAATGAAACCGGGCGGCGGAACTTCGCGGACAACATAACTACCTACAGGAACGTTACGGAAACTGTAATTGCCCTGAACGTCACTTAAGGTACTCGCTTCGCCCGGATCTAAACTGCTGTTGTTGTTGAGGTCGATGTAAATTTGAGTATTGGCGATCGGCGGTTCGCCCGGATCTAGGCGGCCGTTGGCGTTAAAATCGTTAAATTTCACACCGCTGATCGTGCCAGTCACCAACACGTTACCAAAGCTGAGATTAGTGGCATTTGTGCCGTTACCCACGGCGATCGGAGTCGGATTTGGCGTGGTTTGTCGAAAACCGGGCTGCGGGACTTCCCTCACCACATAGATCCCTGGAGGCAAATTGATAAAAGAGAAATTACCTTGGGGGTTTGTTAAAGTCGAAGGTTCGTTGGGCTCTCGGCCGCCGTTGTTGTTGAAATCAAGGTAAATCGGCCAGTTGGCAACTCTCGGTTCCGTCGGTTCGTTGATACCGTTACCGTTGAGGTCGTTGAACTTGAAGCCGCTGATGCTGCCGGTAGGAAAATTGTTGCCGAAATTGACGCCGACAGCGTTGGTATTGCCGATGATGTCGATCGGGCCTGGATTTGGCGTAGTCTGTACCCATCCGGGTTGCGGGACTTCCCTCACCAAATATCGGCCGGGAGAAACATTGGCAAAAGTGTAGTTGCCTTGCGGGTTTGTGATGGTGTTGGGTTCGCCCGGGTCAAGGCTGCCGTTGCCGTTGAGGTCGAGGTAAATTTGCCAGTTGGTCAGAGGCGGGTCTGTCGCGTCTCTGACGCTGTTGGCATTGAGGTCGTTGAACTTGAAGCCGCTGATGCTGCCAACAAAAAAGACATTGCCAAAATTGATGTTGTTGACAGTGGCATTGGAAGTAACGTTAACCGGGCCGGGGTCAGGCGTGGTTTGGCGAAAACCCGGTTGCTGGACTTCTCTGACCAAATATGTATTTGCGGGAATATTGACAAAAGCGTAATTGCCTTGAACGTTTGTAAAAGTAAAAGGTTCGCCGCCGTCGAGCCTGTTGTTGCCGTTGAGGTCGAGGTAAATTTGCCAGTTAGCTAGCCCTTGTTCCCCAGGATCTCGGCTGCTGTTGTTGTTGATGTCGTTGAATTTTGTGCCTGCGATCGTCCCTGCGTTAAAGTTGTTGCCAAAATTGATATTGCCAGCGTTTGTGCCGCTGGTAATTGTGATGGGTGCGGGATTTGGCGTAGTTTGGCGAAAGTTCGGCTGCTGGACTTCCCTAACTTGGTAAGTTCCCGGCGGCAGGTTGGCGAAGATGTAGTTGCCTTGCGCGTTTGTGAGGGTGGAAGGTTCGTTAAACTCAGGCTGGCCGTTGTTGTTGAGGTCGAGGTAGATTTGCCAGTTGGGAATTGGAACTTCTCCGGGATCTGGGCGGCCGTTGGCGTTAAAATCGTTGTATTTGGTGCCGCTGATGCTGCCGACTTGGAAGTTCCCGATGTTGACGTTGCCGATGTCTATTTGGCTGGCGGTTCTGAATTCGGACATGGTGTTGCTGGGGCCCAATGAACGCGGTTCAATGTTTTCTGTAGGGCAATCTAGCAGTTTTTTTGCCAATTGCAGCTATTTCAGGGGATAAATTATTTTTAGGAAAGGGAAGGGAGGGGAATCAGAAATGTCCAATGCCCAATGCCCCATGCCCCATGCCCCATGCCCAATGCCCTGTTTGGCCGATGCGTAAATTTTTTCCAGATTTGATGTACGATCGCTACCAGTTTTGCAGACTTACTAAAATCCTAGACATTTCTGGAGAAATCCTGAAATAGCTAAGTAAGTCCAGGCTTTCGTTATTAGGGAGCGTTAAAGTTCATACCTTGGAGTACGTGCCAGCCCCAAGCACTATAACTCCGCAGTTAAACAGGCAAGGATTTGTAAAGCCAGTGCTGTGGAGAAAGTACCGCCTAATAACTATGCCGAGGCAACCTTTACTAATTAGGAATAGACGCAACCATGTCTAAAACCCCCAATCAAGTATTCGTACTTGACGCTGACAAAAAACCTCTAACTCCGTGCCTGCCAGTGATAGCTAGAAAGCTATTGAATGCAGGCAAAGCAAAGGTTTTTAGATTGTACCCGTTTACAATTATTCTGGGAAAATCGGTCAACGATCTACCAGAACCAATTGAAATCCGCATCGACCCTGGTAGCAAGACTGCTGGCATAGCTTTGGTTCAGGGAATCCAAGTCATTTGGGGCGCCCAAGTCACTCATCGGGGTCAAGCTATCAAGTCTCGACTTGAAACCCGTCGGGGCGTCCGGCGCACCCGCGGTAACCGCAAAACTCGTTATCGAAAAGCGAGATTCTTAAATCGCACTCGTCCGAAAGGCTGGTTGCCTCCGAGCTTGCAGCACCGAGTGTTAACGACTATGACGTGGGTTTCTCGCCTTCGTAAACTAGCACCTATCCAATCAATTGCTTTCGAGTTGGTAAACTTTGACACTCAAAAAATGCAAAATCCAGAGATTTCCGGCGTTGAATATCAACAAGGGGAATTGCAAGGTTACGAGGTTAGAGAATACCTGAAAGAAAAGTGGAATCGGAAGTGTGCTTACTGCGGTAATGAAAATTTACCATTGCAAGTTGAGCATATTAATCCACGCGCCAAAGGTGGCACTAATCGTGTTTCTAATCTTTGCTTAGCTTGTGAAAAATGCCACCTCAAAAAGGGGACTCAAGATATTAAGGATTTTCTTAAGAAAAAGCCCGAAGTTCTTAAGAAAATAATGAGTCAAGCTAAAGCACCATTGAAGGACGCAGCAGCAGTTAACGCAACCAAGTCCGCTTGGTTCCAAGCTCTGAAGGCTACAGCGATTGAACCTATTTATGTAGGACGCGGTTCTTTGACGAAGTTCAATCGGACTAATTTGAAGTTCCCAAAGGCTCATTGGATCGATGCTGCTTGTTGTGGAGATGTAAGTCAAGGTTTGACTTTAACTATCAATCAACCGTTGCTAATTAAGGCGATGGGCTGGGGAAGTCGTCAAGTCGTGCAGACTGACAAATATGGGTTTCCGCGTTCGGGGTATAAACCAAAGAAAAAGGTCGCAGGCTGGAATACTGGAGACATTGTTTCGGTAATTGGTGGAAAACATCAAGGGGTTAAATGCAAAAGAATTAAAACCACTAGGTTCAAAGGTAATTTTGATATTCGGGTAAACGATAGCGTGATTAGCGTTTCTCGGAATCAACTTAAGCCTGTTCATCGCAGCGATGGATATAACTACTCGTTTGCATGAGATTGTCGTGAAATGTCCAAGAAAACAGTTAGAGGTCGAATTCCCAATGTCCCAAAACTTGACAGCAAGCTGGAATGAAGCCCGCGAGGTTCCCAGTTTGCTCTTCGGCTGGAGTTTGTGCGGTTTATTGGCAATGAGCTCGATCGCCCCTACTCCTGCTGTCGCACAGCTACCTACCTCCGAACAGAGTAACAGCAACAGCCCGATCGCTCAAACAGGTGCGATCGTCCGCCCCACTCTCAAATTGGGCAGCCGCGGCTCGGAAGTCATCGAACTCCAAGCTGCTCTTCAATTGTTGGGCTTTTATACTGGCACTGTAGACGGGATTTTCTCACAAAGCACCGCTAGAGCTGTGTCTCAGTTCCAGGAAGCAGCAGGCCTGGCTCCCGACGCCATAGTCGGTCAAGATACTTGGAACCGGCTGTTTCCTGCGACTCCGAGTGCGATCGAAAACCCCATCGCCAACGATCCTGCAACTGCCGACAACTCAGAGATTAACCCCCAAGCGCAGCCAACCAATTTTCCAGTTTTGAGAAGACGAATGCGGGGGCCGGCAGTCAGAGATTTGCAAGAGCGGCTGCAGGCCAAGGGATTTTTGCGCGTGAGTGCTGACGGCGTGTTTGGCCCGGAAACTCAAGCTGCTGTCAAGGCGGCTCAGCGACAATATCAACTGCCAGCAGACGGCATTGTCGGCCGCGCTACTTGGGAAGCTCTGCTGCGTTGACACCAAGCCAATAGTGCCGGCTATGCACGTTGCGGTATCGCGCGATCGTACAAATTGTTAATAATCGCTTTTGGAAGTATTTCTTCACATCAAAAAGTGTCAAGTTTGGTAAACAAAGTGTTTTTATGCGCGGAGTTGGTGTTAACTTAAAAACATGAGGGGCAAAACCAAGAAGCACAAAAAACTTGGATAAAAAATTTGGAATTAGAGTATTTGTCCCGATCGGCTCTAGTTCGCAGGCAACGCCTGAACCGTGTAGCTTATTAGCACAGAAAGGTTGATATTGCGATCGATATTTGTTAGATAGCTTGAGGCTATTGCATGAATCAAAAGTTGCGATCGCACAACAGTCAAACACAGAAGTCTGAATAGACTCCGCTGATAGCTAGCTCGTCTCCAGAGTAGTTGCAAAAAAGTCCACCTTAGTTGTAGTTTGCTGAAACTCAGCAGAGCTAAAATCCCACTTGAATCAACTTAATTTACAAAAATTTTAGGGTCTGGCATCCGATATGCTAGGCCCTAAAATTTTTGATAGTTTACAGTTGACAAACTAATAGACTCTTGCAAAAGTCCTTTTAATAAAATTTGGGAAGGGCAAGATGCCCGTTCCACAAAAAACATTTTTTCTTGTGGAACGGGCATCTTGCCCGTCCTAGTTATTTTTGAAAGAGGTCTAATGACTACTGACTACTGACTACTGACTAATGACTACTGACTAATGACCATTTCATTTAATTTCTTCAATTCGAGCATTCAAACCGTTAGCGCTGAGCATTTCTAGCAATTCCTCAGCTTTTTCGCGTTCCCGAAAAGCACCGGCTTGGATCACCGGTCGTCCGCTGGAAAAAGAGCGAAAAGCACCGGGAACGAGGGATTGCATTTTTTGTCGATCGCCCCAACTGTTGGCATCCACCACAACTCGATACCGGAAACCCAAAGCTCTGGCTCGATCGAATGACGGCGAATTATCCGCGGCATCGGGCCAAGAATTCCCCCCTAAAGGTGCAGGTACATAACCGCCCCTTCCGATAGGAATGTTGCGGCCCGGAACCGGCAATCTACCCTCGGAAGCAACCGAACTCGAACTATCAAAATTGGGAGGAATAATTGGTTGCTGTACCGAAATTTCCGAAACCGATCGATAATTCGGATCGGGCACAGGAATTGCGATCGTCCCTGGGACTACCGATGAAGCAGCGGCATTCCTCCCAGAAAGCTCTTGCCGCAACTGAGCGCTTGGCGGTGCCGAGAGATTTTGCACCGGTCGCCTTGAAACGGGCGCAGGTGGGGGAAGTGGCGCTCTTTCAACTCTGGGGCTTAGCCGGCCGGGAGTGTAAACAGGGAGAGAAGTGTCGGGGCCACCGATGCTGGGAGGTCGATCGGCTATACGCTGCAAAGCACTTCCCCCCATTGGTGGAGGGGTAAAAGTTCCCGCCACATCAACCGATCCCGTCGTCCGGTTTCTCAACAATTGATTGCCGTAAGCCGGGATTACTTGACCTTTGGCGGCATTGTTCACATCGTACTGACCGTTGTTGCGAATGACATTGCCCCCCGGTTCGGCAGCAGTTCCCAAATCCGGCAGAGAGCTCGATATCGCCACAATTCCGTCCCGCCGATTACTCTCGATATAATTGTTACGCAGCACCGGCCTAGCATTAGCTTGCACCACCACGCCGTCCTTATTGCGAGTAATTTTGTTACC
Organism: Microcoleus sp. T3_D1; assembly: GCF_036700405.1. Lineage (NCBI taxonomy): Bacteria > Bacillati > Cyanobacteriota > Cyanophyceae > Oscillatoriales > Microcoleaceae > Microcoleus > Microcoleus sp. T3_D1. The sequence goes on along the minus strand of NZ_JAUBOV010000077.1, from coordinate 27,273 downwards.
GATTAGCAAAGGCGAAGCGTTCTGCGCTACATTCACCCCAAATCCCGTGTTTTCAAACACATTATCTCGAACTTCCGGCTGGGAAGTGCCAAAAATCGTAATGCCGTTAGCTCCATTTTTCGAGAAAACATTCCCGCCAATCGTCGGCCTGGAAGTACCCACTACCGAAATTCCGTCGTGAGTGCTCCCAGAAAAAGTATTGTTGACAACCGTCGGCGAACTCGATTCGATCCACAAAGCGTAACCGCGATAGTTGGTATTCGTCACCGTCACCCCGCTGAGTCCCGCCCCATCTGCGCCTAAAATCGCAATATTTTGACCCGCCGAAGTCGGACTGATAAAGTATCCTCCGCCTTTGATGACAATATTCTGACCGCGAGTGTTGGGATTTCCCTGAACTGTTACGCTGGGCCTGAGCATTAATGGAAATTTTTCGCCGGTTTGCTCGCTGTAAGTACCGGGCGCTAGCAAAATCGCTGTTTTGGGCGGGGCGACGCTTAAGGCGTAGGTTAGGGTTTTGAACGGAGCTCGATCGCTGCCGTTGCCTCCTGTGTCGCTGCCGCCGATCGAGCTGACGTACAGTATGTTAATCTCGCTCTCCAGCGTCTGAGAAAGTAGCTGCACTCCGGGTATCCCGGCAGCGATAACTGACGGTTGAGGGTTGCAAAAGGCGGTCATCGCAAAGACGAGTAGAAGGCAAGAACTCAAACAAGATTTTTGCGATCGATTTTCTTTGCACTCGCTATATTGAGAATTTAGGAGCATAAATAAACCCCACTGATTTGCGGTTCGAGTTCCGCTTCCCGAGTTTGGTGTCGGGTTTTCGCGATCGAACTTTGATTTCACCCGCCTGCTGGGGTTTTCTTCTGTTAATCTTTTGTGTTGTTCTGCTAACCTCACGGCTCTCCTCCGAAGTGTGGTATGCAGTTTAACGATTCCACTCTCATCAAGTTTGATCTATTATGCTTTGTTTTCATCAAAACTTAAAAAATTATTGTCGAATTTAGATTGGTTTATGCCAAAATTAAGCCGCCTGCTTTGCCACAATCTTGACAGCGTGGGACAATGTAGCGGTTTGACTGGTACGATTAATTATAATTAGGGTGGTTCTGAATGACCGACAAACAAAACAGAACTTTACCGGCACAGCCAGCCCTCTGCCGGATTTTAGATGCAAATTTAGATCGATCGCGCGAAGGGTTGAGAATTATTGAAGAATGGTGCAGGTTTGGTCTCAACAGCGCTGATTTAGCTGGCGAGTGCAAGCAACTGCGTCAAGAATTGGCTGCTTGGCACGTCGCAGAACTTCGCAGTGCTAGGGATACGCCGGCCGATCCGGGTACGGAGTTGACTCACCCGCAGGAAGAGCAGCGTTCGAGCATTCAGCAGCTACTGGAGGCGAATTTCTGTCGGGTGGAAGAAGCTCTGCGGGTACTCGAAGAGTATGGCAAAATTTACGATCGGAATATGGGCGCGGCTTTTAAGCAGATGCGCTATCGGGTTTATACTCTCGAAAGCGATTTGCTGGCTTACCGGCGCTACCAGCAGTTACTTCGATCGCAGTTATACCTTGTAACTTCGCCGAGAGACAACTTGTTGGGAGTTGTGGAAGCTGCTTTGCAAGGCGGACTGACTTTGGTGCAGTACCGCGACAAAACCTCAGACGACGGGGTAAAGCTGGCTAATGCGCGCCAGCTTTGCGAACTTTGTCACCGCTATGATGCTTTGCTGATTGTGAACGATCGCGTGGATTTTGCGATCGCAGCGGATGCCGACGGCGTACACTTAGGGCAGGGAGATTTGCCTGTGGCGGAAGCGCGCAAGTTGCTCGGCCCGGGACGGATCATCGGTTGTTCGACTACGAATGGCGAGGAAATGCAGCGAGCGGTTGACGCGGGAGCCGACTATATTGGAGTTGGGCCTGTTTACTCCACTCCTACTAAACCTGATAAACAGGCGGCAGGTTTGGACTATGTGCGGTATGCTGCTACTAAGTCACCGATTCCCTGGTTTGCGATCGGCGGAATTGATATCAACAACCTCGATGAAGTATTGAATGCCGGAGCTCAAAGGGTTGCGATAGTACGCGCGATTATGGAAGCAGAACAGCCTACTTTAGTCACGCAGTTTTTCATCTCGCAGTTGATTCGGATGCAGAATCTCAAAGCTCAGAAAGCTTTGCACGGAAAAAGGTAGGTTTATTTGCGATTCGTAGGGCGGGTTTAGCACAGGAAATCTGTGCATAAAATATAATTTTGTTACCCAACCCGCCCTGAAAACTGATATTTTACTTATGATAAATCAAATTGCGCTGCAAGTTAACGGAGAAACCCGCAATTGTGCGATCGACACACCGTTACCAAAATTACTAGAACAATTGGGATTAAACCCGCGCTTGGTGGCTGTGGAGTACAACGGGGAAATTCTGCACAAACAATTTTGGGAAACTACAAAGATGCAAGAGGGTGACATCTTAGAAGTTGTGACAATTGTGGGAGGAGGCTAGCCACAAATTAGCTAATCAATCCTTGTAATCTAGCCATTGTGTCATTCAGCACCACCACAGAAGTCGCAGATAAATTCCAAGTTTTGATTGTAGGGTTGAGTGCTTTTTTGAGCGCATCCTGTAGGGGTGGTAGCCATGCCTCTTGATGTCCCTTGATCACCAGTATTAAGCGAAAACTGGCTTTTTTCAGATCAAGGGTTTGAAAGGAGTTAGGCAATTCTTCATAGGTAGAATGGCGCTTTAGGCAAGTTGCCACACTTAAAGTGAGCGCGTTGGTCAACTTCTCTTGAATTTCGAGGAGAAATTCATCGAAATTCGGCTGAGTTTCAGGACGTGGGGAACTCTGCTTTGCCTCCACAATCCATACTATAGAGTCATCTTGGGAATGGAGCAGTAAGAACTCCGCTATCTTCACGCCTTCCTTGATTTTTTGATAAGTTTCGCTTTTCTCAATGTAGAAGCAATCTCCTTCTGGGTAAGGGCCGAATGTCATCCCAGACTCAATAATTGGCTCAGTCGTCATTGCAATGCCAGCTCCACCTCTTCTTTGTAGAGCTGGATTGATTCGTCGATAATTGGGTTGTCTGGCAACCCTTCCCTGAGATTTGCGAGCTCCCAACGATTATCTTTCACAGAAATTATTGGAATTGAGAGTCTATCCTTTTTCTGTGCAATGAGAAACAGTTTTTTGATGACAAAATAGGAGTGACTCGCCATGAAAAACTGGATTCCACACTCAGCTAACATGGCAATAATATCGAGAAACTTTGAAATTGCGGCTGGATGTAGTGCTGATTCTGGTTCATCGATGAAGATTACCGATTTTTGGTCAAGATAACGGTTCCCTAGTAAGGTGTCAAGAATGGAAATCTTCTTAATACCTTCTGCCGTTACGCCAATAGGGAACTTTTGATTCCCCTTCTTGAACTGCCAACGCCCCAAATTTTCATCATACTCAACCTTTCCCTCTAGAATCTCGCTTAGGTTCTTTCTGGACATAGCAAACTGCTGGTAATTTCGGCCACCTGTAGGAGGTTGGCGCAGTGCTCGTGCTAAATCGAGATAGGTATCATCGAAACCGAAGGTCTTGCTCAGTTCGCGGGATTGTAGAATGATATGATGCAGGGAGAGAACTTCTTTTGTAGGTAAAAAAATAGAATTACTACTTCGAGGTGGAACATGATTTTCTATAGTTTGGATATTTTTCGTGGTGTCTTTACCAAATCTATAATAAAAATCTTGACCATCACAATTGAGCTTGAAAGATAGTGGTTCATCTGCTCCTTTGCTCACAAGGTCGCCGATTTTCTCTATCTCAAAAGTCCAATACAGTTTGTCTGCGAGTATTTCGGAAGCATTGCGTGGTTCGTTGCCCCGTTTATACTCTTCTAGGGTTCGCATAGCAGTGTAAAGCGCTTTGAGGAGAATGGTTTTACCTGTTCCATTGCCGCCGATAATCAAATTAATGTTACCTAAGTTCTCGCACTTGAACTGATGGATAGGTCCAAAGTTCTTGAGTTCAAGGCTGTTTATCATCGGTTATTTCTCACAAAACTTGTCTACCAAACCTTAGATACCCGACTTCTTAAAGAAGTCGGGTATCTGGGTATATTGAGATAGAGAATCAGGAGGCATAGCCTCTAGATATGCGTTCCCAGGCATAGCCTAGGAACGAGGAAATCTTGTCCCCCCCTTATTAAGGGGGGCTAGGGGGGATCGAGACTTTGAGACAAACAAAAGAGACTTAAAGAACGCCGCAAAATATCGCAATTAAACTGCGACAGCTTCAGCCACGGGTTCAGCCACAGGTGCTGCTACCACAGGATAAATGCTGACTTTCTTGCGAGTTTTGCCCTTTCTTTCAAAAGTCACCACACCGTCAATCATGGCAAACAGAGTATCATCTCTGCCGATACCAACATTATTACCAGGGTGAACTTTAGTGCCGCGTTGACGGATCAAAATGTTGCCAGCTTTGACAACCTGACCGCCGTACTTTTTGACACCCAGACGCTGAGAATTAGAATCGCGTCCGTTACGTGTACTGCCTGTACCTTTCTTGTGGGCCATAATATCCTCAACTGTATTTACTATGTTTTATTCTGAATCAGTTTCGGCGGTTTGGGGAGTTTCCACAACTGCTTGAGTTAAGTCTCTGGCGGCCAAGACTGTACCGTTGACGCTAATCGAGTCAATCATAAAGCGAGTTGTTTCTTGACGGTGCCCTTTTTTCTTCCGAGTTTTCTTTTTCGGCTTCATCTTGTAGACGAGGACTTTGCGGCCCCGGAAATGCCGTAGAACCGTTCCTTCTACAGTGGCATTTTCTAGTAAAGGCTGGCCGATATGAACCTCGCCTTCGTGCTGGATCAGAAATACTTTGTCTATGGTGACTTTGGATTCAGCTTCAACGTGAAGCAGTTCGATGTCGTAGAAGCGGCCTGGTTCTACCCGAAATTGTTTGCCGCCGGTTTCAATGATTGCGTAAGTCATGGGATGGTTGTTGAGATTGCCGTACAGGTAGCTGATGAGTCATTGGTCATTGGTCGTTGTGGACTTTTGACGGCTGACTGCTCTCCAGCTTTTGGAATGTCTTAACCTGATCCGAGCCGGATTTAGACAGACAATCTACTATTATTCGCGATTTTGGTATTTTTGTCAAGTTCGATCGCGCCGGAAAATTCTAATTAGGTAAAACTTAGGCACGGGTGGTCAGAAACCGGGTTTTTTACGAAAATTATTCGTTTTCAGCCAGAGATTAGGTAAAAAACCCGGTTTCTTCGGTCTGAATGGGTAAGCCCTGTTAGGGATAAAAATAGAAGATGCTGTAAATTTTTTATCCCATTGATCCAAAAGGTCGATCGAACTCGATTCAAGCAGTCGCAGAACATTTGCTCGATCGTAACAATTCCAAAGCTTGTTGTTTCACCCTACCTTCCATCACCTCTTTCTGCAAATTAATAAAAGCGTCAAAATCTTCTAAACCATACTTGGTCATCTGCAACTGCTGTCGCAACTGTTCTTCGGCCTCAACCGTTAAGTAACCTGTTGCCAAAGCTTTGCGGACAATTTTACTGATTAAAGTCATAGTAGCTTCACCCTGAATACACCTACGTTAAAACACTGAAGTTTTGTCACCCGACTGACTCAGCTTTTAGTTTGTTTCATAATTATCCTTAAAATAGGTTAAATCTACCTTAAGGTCTATGTAAATAAAGTTATTTTTAATACATCCATCAAACTTTAGCGATTTTAAATGTAGAGTACGATTAAATTGATCTCTTTAGTTTTTGCCCGACCACATTATTATTCAAATATGTTAAATCTACCTTAAGGCATAATTTAAACATAACGATTTGTGACCGGGGAAATTGTATCGATTTTAAATTTAGAGTGCGCTTAAATCGGTATATTTAGTTTCTGTCTAACAACAGCCGCCATTCTCTGACAGCAAAAGGAGGAACCACCAATTCTGTTTCTTTTAGATTTTTTACGGGCAAATTCAACAGCAAAGGTCGATTACTTTCCACTTGTGTAATTATTGATTTGAAATCGTATTCTCCGACATTAATTGGCAAACCCGACTCGTTCCAAATATCATTAGCCTTGCCCATTTCCCGCTTGCCCGCTGCAACTTTCAGCGGAACAGGGTGCTGCAATTCTGTTCCTGGAAATCCTACTAATCTCAGATTTAAAGACTTTACAACTCCCGACTTGACTCGCTTGTACAAAACAACTTGCCATGCTTTGTCGTCCGTATCGCGCAGGCTTTGTACGGATCGGAACATTACTGTTTCGGCAGTTTCTGGATATTTATGAATCGACGCGAAAGCGGGCGGGCTGCTAGCTAAGATTAGATACAAGCACAAGCTAATAATAGTTAAAGTTCGACGCCACCAATAATATTTTTTCAACTTGCCCTACCTCCGAGAATTGACAATTTTTTATCCAAAGATATAAAAAAACAGGTTTGTATTGAGATTATTGAGGGATGAACAATAAAAGACAAGAAGCAGGCAGGTTTTGTATAAAGATTATTCATCGATGACAAAGTTACGCGCTAAACCGGCCCCTACATTATACCTCGCCTTGGTTTCCTGAAGTTAGGCGTTCAACCTAGTCTTACAATGTACATAGTCGGGTTTATTTCCAATCGGTTTCAGCTTGAGATAGCACGTAAGCTGAAACATCGATAATTTGTTGTTCCGACAAACGATCTTTGTAAGCGGGCATAATACCTTTGCCGTTGGTTACTAAGTTGGAAATGTTGGCGATGGAATCCATGCCGTATTTTTTTAAGGCTTTTTGTTTCAAGTTTTTGCCGCGCCTGATAATGTTGCCGCCGTTGATGTGACAGCCTGCACAGTTGGCGCTGAAGACTTCGGCTGCGGTTGTGGGATTTGTAGCTGTATCTGCGAAGGCGATTTGGGAATTAGTGGCGATTTCTACAAATGCCAGTGTCAGTATCAATAGAAAGGCGGTGAGAATTTGTTTTAATTTTTTTAGCGAAATCATCTATTTGCAGGTTGAAAAATAGTGCTGGGTTTAATGATATCACTAAATAGGCATTTTGGGGTTAACTCAGCGATTCATTCTTCCCAGTCGAATGTGCGGGAAACTGCTTTTTTCCAAAAGCGATATTTTTGCTCGCGAAGTGCGATCGGCATTTTCGGTTCCCAAGTACAATCCGCCGCCCAATTGTCCCGCAATTCCGCTAGCTGGCTCCAAAAACCCACCGCCAAACCGGCCGCATAAGCGGCACCGAGTGCAGTAGTTTCTGCTACCACAGGCCGCACCACAGGCACTCCCAAAACATCGCTCTGAAACTGCATCAGCGTGTGATTTCCCACCATTCCTCCGTCTACTTTTAAAGACAAAAGCTGCACAGCAGAATCCTGATTCATCGCATCCAATATTTCTCGCGTTTGCCACGCTGTAGCTTCCAATGCGGCGCGGGCAATGTGTGCCTTAGTCACGTAGCGAGTTAAACCTGCAATTACTCCCCGCGCGCTGTCTTTCCAATACGGCGCGTAGAGTCCAGAAAAAGCCGGGACAACGTAAACTCCGCCGCTATCTTCGACGGTATTTGCTAATGTTTCTACTTCCGCAGATGTGTTGATGATGCCCAAATTGTCGCGCAGCCACTGCACTAAAGCTCCGGCGATCGCAATACTGCCTTCCAAAGCATACACAGCGGGCGATTCTCCCATCTTGTAGGCGACTGTTGTTAGTAACCCTTGCTTTGAAGGGACGATCGTCTCACCGGTATTGAGCAGCATAAAACAGCCCGTACCGTAAGTATTTTTCGCCTCCCCCGGACTGAAACAAGTTTGCCCGACGAGGGCGGCTTGCTGATCGCCCAAAGCAGCAGCAATCGGAACACCTGCAAGCAATCCTTTTGCAATTCCAAAAACTTGACTCGAAGGGCGAATTTCTGGCAGCATCTGGCGGGGAATTGCCATTATTTCCAAAGTTTCTGCATCCCAATCGAGGGTTTGCAAATCCATCAGCATCGTGCGGCTGGCGTTGGTAACATCGGTAATGTGCGCGCCGCCAGTCAGGCGCCAAATCAGAAAAGTATCGACATTGCCAAAAATCGCATCCCCTTGATTTGCCGCTTCCCGCAATCCTGGAATATTGTCCAGCATCCACTTAATTTTCGGCCCGCTGAAATAAGTTGTCAGCGGCAAACCGCATCGTTCTCGAAATCGATCTTTGCCATCAACTTCTGCTAATTGCTCGCAAATAAAGCGAGTGCGGGTATCTTGCCAAACAATGGCATTTCCGTAAGGTTTGCCCGTGTTTCTGTCCCAAACAATTGTAGTTTCGCGCTGGTTGGTAATACCGAGTGCAGCAATATCTTTGGGGTCGATATTGCCGATTTCGAGGGCATTTTTAATCACGCTTTGGGTGCGCTGCCAAATTTCATCGGGATTGTGTTCCACCCATCCTGGTTGCGGATAGATTTGCTGGTGTTCTTGTTGGTTGCTGCAAATTATCTGTCCCTGGCGATCGAATACGATAAATCGGGTGCTGGTGGTTCCTTGGTCGATCGCTGCTACGTATTTTTTTGCCAATTGTCTAAAATATTTTTAGTAATGAGGTCTTTAAGGGATATGATACTATATCTAGAAGTCAAATTAATGTCAAAAACTTTAGCTTAGGGAACTCCACAAGTTGAAACTGGCAGATTTGCTGAGGCTCGATCGCACAATTAAGGTTATTGGCTTTGACGACGCTCCGTTTTCTCGTACAAGCGGCAGTCTGGTGTCGATCGCGGGCATAGTCTGCGGGGTAACTCGATTTGAAGGAATGGTGTGGGGACAAGTCCTCCCAGACGGATTAGATGCCACGGATGCTATTTCTGGGCTACTCCTCGGAGGCAAATTTCTGCCGCAATTGCATCTCGTTTTGCTTGACGGAATTGCTTTCGGAGGCTTCAATATTATTGACCTTCCTGAGTTAGCATCGCGGCTGCAAATTCCTTGTGTTGCTGTCATGCGCCGCCAACCAGATTTAGCTGCTGTTGAAAAAGCCCTCCGCCATTTACCAGACTCGGAATACCGTTTAGAATTGTTGCGCCGCGCCGGGAAAATTCACGCTTTTGAACCTTTCTTTTTTCAAGTTTGTGGCGAACAACCGGAAGTAATAGCGAGGGTGCTTCAGCGTTTGACAGACACGGGGAAAGTTCCTGAAGCTTTGCGTTTGGCTCATTTGATTGGTGCGGCTGTAATTAATGGAGTTAGCAGCAGTTCTGCTTGAATTATGATTAAGAACAGGCAAGATGCCTGTTCCACAAAGAGGAAATTTTATTGTGGGTGGATCGGATATCCTGTTAAGAACGGGCAAGATGCCCGTTCCACACAGAGTAAATTTTATTGTGGGTGGATCGGATATCCTGTTAAGAACGGGCAAGATGCCCGTTCCACAAAGAGGAAATTTTATTGTGGGTGGATCGGATATCCTGTTAAGAACGGGCAAGATGCCCGTTCCACACAGAGTAAATTTTATTGTGGGCTGGGCATCCTGCCCGGCCATGAAAAGTTTATTGACAATGGTGCAATATTTCAGTTTCTACTCGCTTAATTACACAATTTCGCCCTCTAATTCACCGAATTCGATTTGAGTTCCCAACGCCAAAGTCAGAGTAGTTTCAGGTTCTACCATTTTTATATCGCCTTGAATGTCTGTAGCCCACCAAGCGCGATCGCACAAATTGGTCAATCCTAACGAAAGCTCGTTTCTCGATCGAGAAGTGACTATAGCTACAAGCCCGTTAGATGCTGCGGCTGTTAAACTCGGTATGTCAGAGGTGAATAGTTGAGTTCCCGCACTCAGAGGAATAACTCGACTTCCTAATTTCAGGGAAAATTGACCGCTGGTAAAAGAATTTACTGCGGGCTGATCTGATATAAAGGTAGGCGGAAGATTTGTCGGTGTTGGGGCTGGCAAGTCAGAGTTTCCTACTGTAATTGTACAGTTGCCGATTCTCTTTTGGTCGCCCGATCGCAAATAACTCACCGCCCCGCTATCAAGATTCTCGCAAACAATTTGACCTGCTTCCAATTGAAACCGCATTGCTAGGGGCGAAACATTAGGAATGCAGATAATGGACAAATTTTCATCACTGCCAAAAGTCACTGGTTCCGCACCCAGAGTGAGAGTGCGATTTGCTCCCGTATCGTAACTAATTACTAGCCAAGCTTTGTTGAACAAAGTTTCAGCTACAACTAGCATAATTCCAATCCAAAAACCGATCGCAGCACAGCCAGCTAAACGGCCCGCCGTACCGGAGAGATTGTAAGCAAATAGAATAAACAAACAGCCGCCCAACACACCCCCAACACCGCCGCCTCCCAGGCCGCGAAGCGCCCCCAAATTAGGAATCCGCTGTGCCAGTCCCAGTCCTAACAAACTGCCAGCTATTCCCCAGCAAATTACTCGCAATAATTCGTTGTTTCCGTCGCCAATTCCGCTGTAAATACCTTCGGCGATCGCCCCAGAAATGGCTCCTGCAATTAAACCAAACAATCCGCCATTTTTTAAAGCCTGTTTAATTTGAGGCTTGCCTTTGATATAGTAATAATAGCCGAACATGATAGCCGTAGCAATACCACCGCCTACCAATCCAAACCACCGAGCTGTGGACAATACACTGTCAAAAACAGATTCCGAACCAGTGATCCCCTGCATGAAAGGTTCGGTGATGAGATTGCCGACGAAACCGCCGACAGCACCGCTAATGCCAAACTGTAAAGCTTTTTTAAGGGCTGATAGATTTCTTTTCACGGCGCACCAGATTTAAAGTGAGAGTCAAATCTAGCTACAAGCTCGAAAGTTAGGATTTCCGATTATCTTATATCTGGCACTATTATCGAGAACAGGCTTTCCGGCCTGTTCCACAAACACAAAGAGTGAGTGTTCTTGTGGGTAGTAGGGGTTGGGTAGGAAACATTGGTGTCAACTTAAGCTTTTAGTCCGCCAGTCCTCCCGCTCACCCGGCAGCCCGCCAGGGAATGAATTCCCTGTCTAATAGCGAAAGTCCTCTAAAAGAGGACTGAATCATTCATTAGTCCTCTTTTAGAGGACTTTCGCTTTGAGGCAGGGGTTTCAACCCCTGACGGACTATCGGTTTTACCTTAAGTTGACACGCCTTGGGCAAGAGAGCCCGCCCGTCCAAGACTGATTGAGAATGGTGCAAGATGTGAGACGATCGCACATCTGGCCCCTGTCTCCGCGCTGTCTGCCCCCATCTCCCGCTTCCCTCCATCTCAGGGCCAAGCCTTTGAACCTCGCGCCCTCGCCCGTCACAATTCCCGCTCAATGCTCTATCGCCTGTAACCCTTGCTGCCAGATAATTTTAGCAATTTTTTAACTATGAAATTTTAACTCCTCAGACCCCAGCGAGGGCCCAAATATGAAAAGGAATGTTACAAACTATTACAGTAACACTCAGAATGTGAACATAATGCCTCAAAATACTTGCGAGAGGTAGTTGTGTCAGAGAAGCAATATCCTTACTAACTGCCCGACAGTCACTCGATCGCCACTAAGTGGCCTGCTGCAATCTCGATCATAAATTAAAGATCGCATCAGTCATTTATGGTATTGTAAGCGACAGGCTTAGTGCGAGCACTCACAAGCGCACCGGCGTGAAGAACCAGCGCCGTTAAGCACCGAAGGCAGTCACCCGCCAACAACTTCAACAGTTGCTGAGTGTGGAAAGTCCAGCCTTCCCCGTCAAAGCTCCTGCCTGAGCAGGAAAGATACGGGACGCAAGCGCCCGCCTTCGCTAGCTCAGCGCAGAGCAGTTCATATAGCAAAATATCCAGCGGGTACACACAAGATGAGTATCGTCACCAAATCAATCGTCAACGCAGACGCCGAAGCTCGCTACTTGAGCCCAGGTGAATTAGATCGGATCAAAAGCTTCGTCACCTCTGGTGAACGCCGCGTCCGCATCGCCCAAATTTTGAGCGAATCCCGCGAACGCATCGTCAAGCAAGCAGGCGACCAACTTTTCCAAAAGCGCCCTGATATTGTTTCTCCCGGCGGCAACGCTTACGGCGAAGAAATGACCGCAACTTGCTTGCGCGACATGGACTACTACCTGCGTTTGATTACCTACGGAATCGTAGCTGGCGACATTACTCCGATCGAAGAAATCGGTATTGTCGGCGTCCGCGAAATGTACAAATCTCTCGGCACCCCGATTGAAGCCGTCGCCGAAGGCGTTCGCGCTATGAAAAATGCAGCAAGCTCGCTGCTGTCTGGAGAAGATGCTTCCGAAGCTTCCTCCTACTTCGACTACGTTATCGGTGCGATGCAGTAAGGAATTTTGATTTTAGGTTTTCGATTTTAGATTGAAAAATTGGGGGTTGCCGGCAACAAGTTAAAAGCTATTGCAAATAACCAGCCACTTAAAAATCTTAAATCCCAAATCCCAAATTCCAAATTCTAGCTCCAAAATTGGACTGACTCAGCCACTTTCTAGGAAACAAGACAACCATGCAAGACGCAATTACCGCCGTTATCAATTCCTCTGACGTTCAAGGTAAGTACCTCGACATCAGCGCTCTAGACAAGCTCAAGAACTACTTTGCTTCTGGCGAACTGCGCGTCCGCGCCGCTACCGCCATCAGCGCTAATGCAGCCACAATCGTCAAAGAAGCAGTTGCTAAGTCTCTGTTGTACTCTGATGTAACTCGTCCCGGCGGCAATATGTACACCACTCGTCGTTATGCAGCTTGCATCCGCGACTTGGACTACTACCTGCGCTATGCCACCTACGCTATGCTAGCTGGCGACCCTTCCATCCTCGATGAGCGCGTGCTCAACGGTTTGAAAGAAACCTACAACTCCTTGGGCGTGCCCATCGGTTCTACCGTACAAGCAATCCAAGCAATGAAAGAAGTCACCGCCGGTTTGGTCGGTTCAGACGCTGGTAAAGAAATGGGCGTCTATTTCGACTACATCTGCTCTGGCTTGAGCTAAGACTCAGGAAGAAGGAAGAAGGAAGAAGGAAGTTCGGCAACGGATTCTGTAACGGATGTAACAGATTTCAGTCCGATGAAAGTCGGAAGAAGGAAGAAGATTTATTTCTTGCCTCTTTTAACTTTTAACTTTTAACTTTGGACTTGTTACCTTTGGCTTTGAAAAGAGGTCAGGGAAGTTGAGAGTGATTGCTAGACCGTCAAAGGCTTGTCGAGAAAGCCCGATGAGTTTTAACGAGCTAGTTTTGACTCCTAACTCCCTGCCTTCAATCTTTAAAAAATCCATCTAATAATCTGTAAACCTACTCAGGAGTTAGTTTCCCATGAGAATGTTTAAGGTGACTGCTTGCGTCCCAAGTCAAACCCGCATCCGCACTCAGCGCGAATTGCAAAATACCTATTTTACTAAGCTCGTTCCTTACGACAACTGGTTCCGGGAACAGCAAAGAATTATGAAAATGGGCGGCAGAATTATTAAAGTACAACTGGCTACCGGTAAGCCCGGAGCTAATACCGGCCTACTTTAAGAGCCGAAGCTGGATTAGTAGAGGGGTAAGAGGTCGCGATGACCTCTTTTTTGTTGTTATAGCAGAAGAAAGAATGTCCAGCGTTGTTAATTTAATCATTGAAAAATATTTCAACTAAAACAGCAGGAGTCCCGCACTCTAACGGTACCCCGTTGAGTGTCGGGAGGAATGCGCGTGAGGCTCAAGAGCTGAACAAATTATCTATAAACACAACAGAATTTCTTCGATACGTAATACAATCTTGTCATGAAACAAGTCCTGACACTATCTTGCAAGCTCCAAGTAACGCCTGAGCAGTCCATCAAAATTGATGCAACCCTTCAGGCGTTTGCGAATGCTTGTGAATATGTGAATCAAACTGTGCCGCCAACCCTGACAAATGAATTGGCGATGCAATATGCAGGTATATCACGATGTCAGAGAGATGTTTGGACTTTCGGCGCAGCTAGCAATCCATGCTATTAGACGGGTTTCTGGCAACAGAAAAACAGCTAAAAAAGATGGGAAGCCTGTTAACAAATTTGCTCCTACTAGCGTCACTTACGATACCCGTATCTTTTCTTTTAGGGAAAAAGATTGGACAGTAAGTCTGACTACTACTGGTGGTAGGGAAAGGTTTGCACTGGCTATCGGGAACTACCAACTTGGATTATTGGAAGGTCAAAACCCCAAGACTGCTACTTTGTGCAAACGCAAAAATGGCAGTTACTATCTTAATATTCAGCTTGAATCTCAGCCAGCCGAGCCTCCACCCAGCAATCAAGTTTTGGGTTGTGACTTGGGTAGGACTGATATTGCAGTTACTTCTGATGGAGATACATTTAGCGGTAAACAAATTACCAAAGTTAGAAATCATTATGCCAAGTTGAGAGCAAATATCCAGCGAAAAGCCACGAAAGGCACGCGCAGCACTCGGCGTAGATGTCGAGAATTGTTGAAACGGTTGTCGGGCAAGGAAAAGCGTTTTCAGACATTGGTAAACCACACTATCAGTCACCGTGTCGTAACTAAGGCTAAAAACAAAAATCAAGTTATCGCTTTGGAAGATTTGACGGGAATTAGGGAGCGCACAAACCAGCAGCCACGCTCGAAAAAAGAGCGGAGACGATTCAATAGCTGGGCCTTCTTTCAGTTGCGCCAATTCCTAATCTACAAAGCTATAAAGCATAGCGTAAAGATTTTGTTTGTTGAGCCTAGATACACTAGCCAAATGTGCCACAAATGCAATCATATTCACCCTGTAAAGGGTGAATCTTATAGAAACGGCAAAAAGTTTGCTTGTGGTCATTGTGGATGGAAAGGTGATGCCGACTTAAACGGCAGTAAGAATATTGCTGCTATTGGGGCTTTCGTAAATAAGCCCGAAGGTTCGAGATTGTTTTGCAATGTGCAAGATCATTTCAGGGCTATTGAAAGCCCACACTGTACCTGTACTCAGGGAGCGTGCTGGGTAATTTACTAAGCAGAAAGTATAACTGCGATTATGGCTAACAAAACAGCAAGCATTTGTGGTAATGTAATAGCCTCTTTCAAGAATAAAGACGATAATAATATAGTAATCAGCGGGTAGATAGACGTAACACTCACTACATTGGCAACTTCACCTTTGCCAAGGGCTATAAAAAATACTAATGAGGCCACAGTGCCAGCAACGCCAACTAACATGGCAAACAAAATTCCCCTAACATCTCCCTCAAAACTAAAATTATTAGTTTTGATAATAATAAATAAAGTAGTTAAAATAGCGCCAATTGCTTCATAAACAAAAGCAGTTTTGTAGTCAATATATTTAGTCGCTAAATTGCCAAAAAATCCCCACAAACCATATAATAGCGAACAGATTAATGCGTAAATTAACCAATCTGGTACTTTAGCCATCTTTGTTAGAGTTTATTGAGAGCATTCTAAAATCCTATGGCTAATGACATTCGACGCTTGATTCCATTTCTTGACCCCAGCGCGTCTCAATGGGCCGCTGAGGCTCGGTGGCTGAGGTGGCTGACTTTTCTGTGGCTGTTTGTCGGGCTGACAGCATTGTTTTCGGCTTCCTATCCCATTGCAAATTATGAACTTGGAGACGGCCTTTATTATTTTAAACGACAGCTAATCGCAGTGGCGATCGGGCTGGCCGGCTTTAACTTGATAGTGTACTCCCCACTGCGCTACATCATGAAAACATCTCAGTTAGGCGTTTTATTGCTGCTGGGATTGCTCTGGTTGACCTTAGTTCCGGGAGTGGGAACCACAATCAACGGGGCGACTCGCTGGATATCTCTGGGCCCAGTTCCGATTATTCAACCTTCTGAGTTAATCAAGCCGTTTTTTGTTCTCCAAAGCGCCCGCATTTTCGGTAACTGGCCCCGGTTGACGAATAAAGTTCGCTTAACTTGGCTGTTAATTTTCGGTGCAATGCTTTTGGGAATTTTGTTGCAGCCAAATTTAAGTACCACGGCTTTGTGCGGGATGACTTTGTGGTTGGTGGCTTTGGCGGCGGGCTTGCCTTACTTGCAGTTGGGTGCAACGGCTATGGGGGGAATGCTTTTAGCCGTTTTAAGTATTAGTTTGAGGGAATATCAGCGCCGCCGGATTATGTCTTTTCTCAATCCTTGGGCTGATCCGATGCAAGACGGCTATCAGTTGATTCAAAGTCTCCTGGCTGTCGGTTCAGGGGGCATTTGGGGCGTTGGTTTGGGGATGTCGCAGCAAAAGTTATTTTATTTGCCGATTCAGTACAGCGATTTTATTTTTGCTGTGTTTGCTGAGGAGTTTGGCTTGGTGGGAGGTTTCTCCCTGTTGCTGATGTTGGCGGCTTACTCTACTGTGGCGTTGAGGGTAGCGATGAAGGCTCGAAATAGTGAGAGTCAGTTGGTGGCGATTGGGGTGATGGTGGTGATGGTGGGACAGTCGCTGCTGAATATTGGGGTGGCGACGGGGGTTTTGCCGACTACGGGTTTGCCGCTGCCGTTTTTTAGTTACGGGGGTTCTTCGATGTTGGCAAGTTTGTTGTTGTCGGGGTTGCTGATTCGGGTGGCGAGGGAGAGTTCTGAGGCTGATGTGGTTTCTTTAAACGGTCTCCGTGGAAAGCCGGGAAAGCCGAAGTTGCGATCGAACAACGGCACTGCACAACCCGAATAATTTGTCAATAGTAAACACACTCGATTAACTGTTTCCCAGGCAGAGCCTGGACACTAATACCCACAGGCTCTGCCTCGATTCTTGCTGGGGCAAATTGGAGGCGGAGCCTCCGGATCTGCCTTACCAGGCAGATCCTGGTAACGAGTAATAGCTGATAAAAACTAACGATCGACTATTTCCGCCCGTCACCTTTATTGGGGGGTTCTTCTTGTTGTTCTTGAGGTTTAGCTGTGATCTCAGTTAATTCTTTTTTGTCTGGTTGCGGTGTTTCTTGAGTTGAGTTAGCCATTGAGTTTAGTCCTAAATAGATGCACCGCTCAATTATATCTTTTCCAACTGCAAAGGTATGGCTGTAGATAGGGAGAGGAAGAGCCAGACAAAAAATTCTCATGTACAGAGATTTGATAGCTAATACTGGAAGACTTTATGTAGATGCAAAAAAGTGGAAAGGCAAATTGCTGTCGGTTCTACACTGATTGAGGGTTGCAGCCAAACAAATCCGACCGGGACGCAAAAACACCTTTGTTAAGAATTAAATGCCGATCGCCATCTCGACTGATTAACCCTTGCTGCTGCAATTTTCCCAACATTCGAGTTACTGTTACCCGCGTCGTGCAAATCGCATTAGCAATATCTTGATGTGTCAAGCGGATATTCAAACGAGTTCCATCAACCACAGGCTGACCGAATTCCTGTTGCAATAATAGCAATAGCTGATACAAACGGTCATCTACTCGTCGCTGTCCGGCGATCGCTAAAATTGCTTCCATTTGCCGCAGCCGCCGTACCATTTGAGGCAGCAACTCGTGAGCCAATTGAGGAGAAGCTTCGATTTCCACCATAGAATACCACATCAAATAAATATCTGATGTCGCCGTAGCTCGGTAAGTCTGCAAGCTTGTCAACCACAAACCGAAGCACATCGAAGGCCCAACCCAACCCAAAAGTCCTTCTTCCCCGCTTGGATAAAGCGTACTCAGTTGTGCTAGACCTTGACACACTCGCCAAAGGCCTTGCGACATCATAGGAATGGTTTCCCCCTTGGCATAAAAATGCAAGTTTCGACTCGCTCCTGTGTTATGCTGGATTTCCGCTAAAAGTGCTTTGGATGTTGGTGACATATCCGTTATTTCCAGCTAAAAAACATTTGTCTGAGACCTACGCCTCTGACTCTAACCGGCCAAGGTAAAGGTTAGGTAATCGTCAGGTTAGGGGAAATATAAACTTTGATTAATTGTTTTAACTTTGTATATTCACCGGCAATTTGTGCGATCAAAGAAGGAACAGTAGAGCACCCGAATTGAGAAAAATCGCTCAGCAACTTGCCTGCTAAAATAATGAAGTACATTTATATCCAAGCTTTTCCAAGTTTTTCCAATTCATCAACTCAATAGTTTCCACCTCTGAAAAACTCAACTCATCTTGCCAAGCATTAATTCCCTTTACCCCAACTGGTTCTAAAGTATTTGGATGCCACACCATTTGGCTAGGCGGAACTAAACCTAACGCAGCATTTTGTTGATAAAATTCCAGCATTGACTCCTGAAAATCTACCCCGATCCACTGGCAAATTTTTGCTAACTGTGCTGACGGCTCCCTCACCAAATCTTCATAATAAACTAAATAAAATTGTTCCCATTTTTGATGGTATTTTTCGATAATTTTCACAACTTGATTCCACTGGTGCGTCAGTCCCGCTACTGTTTTTATCCCCGGCCACACTTCCCCCCTTTCTTGCTCTTTTGCTACTAATTTTTTGATAGAACTGTAACAAGCCCGAAAATCTCGCACAATCAAAACCACCTTAACTCCCGGAAAATATCTCCTGATTTTTCCTAATTGATAAATGTGAAAAGGATTTTTGTCTCCCCAAATCGAAGCTGTCGGGTCAAACTGCTGGCGGTAAGTTTGATAAACTGTAAAAACTGCTTGAGCGTAACTCAATTGCTTGTTATTTGTTAAGTTATCTAATAAAAGCTGTGGGTCAACATTCCACTCGCAAAACCTGTGAAAATTGTTGTTGTAAAGGTCATTAAAAAAATCTTCGATTTGAGGCAGCAAGTCTTTGGCAGCACCGTATTTTGACTCTAGGGCAACAAAGAACAGACTTTCAGGGGGAATGCAGATAGCTGGATGCGCTGTTAGCATTAAACGCAGGAGAGTTGTCCCAGAACGTTCGGCTCCTATTACAAAAATCGGACTTGATACGATCGATTTGTTGCTGGGTGAATGAGCCTTCGCGCCAAAAAAAATGCTTGACTGGCTGTTGGGTGAATTAGCATCCGCGAGCGAAAAGTTGCTCCTATCTATTTTATCATTAACTTGCTTCGGTCGCAAGCGAAATTGACCGAGAAGTTCTACTCCTAACTCCAATTTGTCAGCAAGTCCGCGACGTTGAAGCGCCTGTTCGACAGCGGTGCGGCATAATAATATTTGCTCTGCCCGACGCTGGCGAGAAACGGTTTGCTGGTGGATGCGGTAATAATAAAGCGGTTTGTCGATTTTTCTAATTTCTGTAACTTCGCTCAGCCGCAGGCACAATTCGTAATCGACAGCACTGGCAAATTTTGGGTCAACACCGCCACAATTATTGTAAGCCGAACGGCGGATTAAGCGAAAGTGAAAAACGATCGGATCTACTAACAGTTGCTCTGGCGAATAGGGGATTTTGCAGAGAGGGCCTTCGCCGCCAATGCAGTCGTTTTCGTCGATGAGTAAATAGTTGGTATAAACAACTCCTACTTGAGGATTTGCATCTAAAATAGGAACTGTTTCTGCTAGTGCTTTGGGGGCGAGCAAATCGTCGCTATCCACGCAGCCAAAGTAAGGAAATGTGGCTTCTCTAATGGCGGCCATTAGGGAATAGCCCGAACCTCGGTGTTCGGCGGCGAGGGCTTTGATTCTGGGGTCTAGTTTGGCGTAGCTGCGGGCTATATTGAGAGAGTTATCTGTGGAACCGTCGTCCCAAATTAAGAGTTCAAAGTTGGGGTAAGTTTGGGCGAGAACGCTTTCTATGGCGGCTTTAAGGTAACGTTCTCGGTTGTAGACAGTCATGACAATTGAGATGGGAGTCATAGGATTTTAGATTTGGGATTTTAGATTTTAGATTTGGGATTGAAGAATTGATGATAAGGGCGATGCACGTTGCACTTTATACTAACTAAAAATAACTTAGGCCTGCTTAACTTGTTTCTTTTTGCTGGCGTTTGTACAGAAAAAATCGACTGACGATATCTACTTCTAATTCAAATCTTTCGCTCAAGCCGCGTCTTTGAAGCGCTTGTGCAATAGCTGACTGAGATTCAAGAATTTGGTCGAGTTGCTGTTGAACTGTATGCAGCGAATGTTGTCGGTAGTAGTAAAGGGGTTTGTTGAGGTGATAGAATTGAGCGATCTCTGAGAGTCGCAGGCAAAAGTCGTAATCTTCAGCGCGGTTGAATTCGGAGTTGATGCCACCTATGCGATCGTATAATTGGTGGCGAAATAAGCGAAAGTGGAAGGTCATAAAGTCTACTAACAGCCTATCTGGAGAGTAGGGTATTTGGCTGCGGTGTCCTAATCCTTTTATTTGAGTTTTTTCATTAATCATTAGATAGTCCGTGTAGACTACTCCGATTTCTGGTTGTGCGTCTAATACGGCTGCGGTTTCTTCGAGGGCGGTGGGTGCGAGCAAGTCGTCGCTGTCTACCCAGCCAGTGTATGTTCCTTTGCACATTGTGTGAGCCGCTTTGAGGGCTATTCCTCGGCCTTGGTGGGGGGCGGCGATTACTTGAATTCGCGCGTCTTGCTGTGCATATTTGCGGGCGATAGTGAGACTGGAGTCGGTGGAACCGTCGTCCCAAATTATCAGTTCAAAGTTGGGGTAGGTTTGGGCGAGAATGCTTTCTATGGCGGCGCTGAGGTATTGTTCTCGGTTGTAGGTGGTGGTGATGATGGAGATTAAGGATGTCATTGGGGAATTCTAATCACTCGCAGGTCGATCGAACTAGAGGTAAAATGCTAAAATGCTTTGATGTTTTTATTCAGAGGTTTGAAGGCAGATTTTCTGACTAAATAAATGTTAGCACTTGTTGAGAGAAATTGATTGGGCGATCGCCGGTGATAATATTTCTGTAAGTACGATCGCCCTCGATTGTATCTCTTTAAAAAAGATAGCTAGACTGGCGTTGCTGATTCACGGTATGAATCAACTTTTGTCGGAAGTTACAAAACTTACCCTCCGAGGGCTTATAGCAATTGCAAAATCTTGAATTCATAGCTGTATTCAGCAACACCGCTAGACTGTATTTCGACTGCCAATCTTTAATCCATCTGAGTTTCAATCGGGGTGGTCGCCACGCCAATAATCTGGCGATCGTTCTTCTATCGAGCAGATTGCGTCCCAATCTAACATACGAATGCTAGGATTGAACCGACTGAAAGTATATTCAATGTCTTCAGGAGAAATACCCTCCATCAATTCTGGTATAAAATCAAAAGACTTTGTACCGTAACAAAAATCTCGGACAAACTCAAAAAAGCTTCTACTTATAAAAACTCGCTCGCCACACTCCGGTGTTTCCCAATCTGCCCAGTAAATATCATAACTTTTATCCGACTCGCTGTAAGTTCTTAAATCCCAAAAAATTAAGCTGCCTCCTGCCCCATATTCTCCAAACATGAAAGCAGAACTTAGCAGGTTTATATATTCTAGATTGCGGTTAAGATTGGGAGATGGATATCTTCTTATTTGGTCTATCATTCCTCCTATCATATCCTGAGCTTCCAGCAGATAATTGCTGGGACAGAAAATAACCACCAAGTCCCAAAGGGAACCCGTACCAAAGATTTGACAAAAATCTTTATAGTCAGCAGGTAAAGTAATATTATTTTGGATTTCAAAAGCAGTTAGTTCATCTTCGCTTAAAATTTCTACACCAAGGTCATCCTCTATGACTTCTAGGTTTGCTAGCAATTGTCGCCATTGATTAATCATAGCTTATGAGGGTTTTTGTTGTTTAATAAAAAACTAAGGAAAAAAAGGACGATAAATGGGCGTCTAAGGATTGGGCAAATTAACAGGAGGGGTGCTTGTAAATGTATGACCGCTAAAAGGACTTTGATACACAGAGGTCATTGGGGAATTCCAAGCAATCGCAGTTTGACGCTTATCAAGGTAAAATGGTTTAATGTTTTAATGCAGGGGTTTGAAGGCAAATTTTAGGGTTAAATAAATGTTAGTTATTGTTGAGAAAAATTGATTTTAAGCATTTTTTTGAGAGGGATATGCGGCAATAGCGTTTTCACTTGATATTACTTTCCATTATTCAATATTAATAGGTGGTGGAACTCCCCAAAGTTTGACAGTAGTGTCTTTACTTCCACTAGCAAGTGTTTGTCCGTCGGGACTAAAAGCAACAGAGTAAACACAGCCATTATGATCGATTTGACCACCATTACTAAAATAAGTAATGCCTGTTACTTTCTCTAAGTCCCACAAACCGATCAGATAATTAGTATCGCCACCCCCGCCTGCCAAAGTTGTCCAATCTGGACTAATTGTAGCCGATACAATTTCTACCTCCGTTGACATAGTGCGGATAAGTTTCCCAGTTTCGAGATGCCAAAATTTGACACTTTTGTCTTGCTCGTGAACGCTAGCAAGCATTTGTCCTGAAGGATGAAAATGTACCGCAAAAACTAGACCGCAGTTCGCCTCTAAAGTGCGAAATTCTGTTCCAGATTCCAAATCCCATAGCTTAATAGAAGCATCAGCGCTAGCACTAGCTAAGGTTTTCCCATCAGGGCTAATAGCAACGCTTAAGATCGTATGACGGTGACTGCTAAGAGTATGTATTACCTTATAACTATTGAGTTCCCAGACGATAATAGTGCTGTCTGCCGCACCGCTAGCTAAGCGCGTACCGTCTGGACTAATCGCAAGGCAAAGTACAGAACCAGTATGACCTGTAAGGGTGTGGATAACTTGACTTGTGCTCAGATTCCAGATTTTAATGGTAGTGTCAGCACTACCACTGAGCAAGGTTTTTCCGTCTGGGCTTGCGATTAATGAAACCACTGCATCTGTATGTTCTGTAAAAGTGCAAATTTCTTGCCCAGTATTCAAGTCCCAGATTTTGATAGTGCGATCGGCTCCGCCACTAGCTAGGGTTTGTCCATCGGGAGTAAAAGTAATAGCATAAACTGAATCAGAGTGACCTCTGAATGTTTTTATATAACGAAATAAAGCATAGCGATTCTTGTCTTGAATGGCTTTGAGTAGGATTTCTCTATCTTCTTCATCACGCTTCCGTTCTCGATCGCGATTGAAATAACTCCAGATATACTCGGAAGGTAAATGCAAATGTCTAAAATTTTCAATCAATCTCTCTTTCCACATAGACAAGATATCATCAGAAGATTCAGAACTTTCTCTCAATTCGTCTAAACTTTCTCTCAATTCGTCTAAGTCATAACTTTTTAGGTTTATAAATTCGTCTAAGTCAGAACATTCGTCTGAGTCCGAACTTTCTCTAAATACAAATTCGTATGGTTCGCATAAAAAATTAGGCTCTTCTTGAATATTTGCAGATGATAGTATATCTTTTTCTTCGTCGATAGTCGAGAAACAAGTAAAGGTATGGACTAGACAGGAAGGGTCTGGACAAATAGATATGGGTAAAATTTCATAAGATTTTGTTCCCAGGCAAAAATCACACACGAATTCAAAAAAATCACGACCTATACGGTAAATTTCTCCATCAAACTCAGGGCACTTCAGCCAGTAAATATCGCAACTATAGTCAGACTCACTATAAGTTCTAAGATCGAAAATAGCTATGCGTGCCGCGCAATCCTCCCCAAACACAAAAGCCCCTTTAAGTAAATCTGCTATTGATTCTAAAGTCATATCTTTTTCAAGTTCTTCTAAGGAATACAACTGATGATATGTAATTTCATAGTGAATAGTTTCCAGCGAAAATTGATGAAAACAATGAGAGTATATAGGACTGTAGATGTTAATCATGTTACCCAATGTTCCGCTGCCAAAAATTTGAGAGAAAATCTTATAATCTTTGGGTAACTTAATATTATTTTTTGTTTCAAATTCCAGCATCTCTTGTTCACTTAAGCACTCTCCTCGCTCATCAAATACTTCTAGATGTGCCAGTAACGATCGCCATTTTTGCATAATGCCCTCAAAATCTTGCTTGAAATTAACTTGTTAATTTGAACTCGGTGAGAGAATTGGCTCATAGGGGGGTACTTAGTTTGCTGCCAAGTGAAAACTCAAATTTACCATAAGAATTTAACTCTATAACCCGTGTCTTTCCAGTGGAAGTGTTAACCTATGAGCAGGAGGAAGAAACTCGGCTGGATTTGGGATATTGCGTAGAGTCAAGCTAGCTTCCGATGGAAAAAATGTTGCCCTTGCGGTTAATGAAGTAGGTCTAATTCTAGGAGTAGTACGTTGCTCATATTTCAGGGAGACTTGATAAAAAAGAGTCACTTCCGTTAAGCATTTATTGCGCTTCATTTGTGTGAGCGTTGTATCTACCAGTAATTCAAATTGATACCAGGGACTATTGGAGTTGGAGTTTACCCATCCGTTCTGGGCAAACACGTTATTCAATGCACCCGTGCCGCCCAATAAAGCTGATACAATATGTCCTTGATGATCTGTCGGCAAAATACCAAGTACGCTTTGGCGATTTTTTCGATTTGCATCTGTCCCTGTCCTACTTCCAGAATGTTCTATAACAGCGATGGTCTCATCACTGGTTATGGATACATTAGACGGGTTTTTGTCAACATCTTTTTTAACATCCTGGATATTGTTGGTGTTTTTAGTTGCACTGCCGACATTATAACTGATCCGTCGAAGCTGATCTATTACTTTCCCCGAATGACCAAGGGGATCAGTTGAATCAACAGGACTATTTTTCACATACCGATAAAGATTAGCATCCCCACCACCAAACCCAACAGAATCCTCCCCAATAAACCGTCCTATCTCCGGATTATAATACCGACTCCGATAATAATATAACCCAGTTTCAGCATCCAACTCCCGCCCCGTAAACCCATACCGACTTCCAGCAGCAGAATTACTTTGAGAAACCACCCCACCAAACGAATCATACCTCACACGATCCGCCACACTCCCACTATTATCCACCCAATCTGCCACCGTCCCCAACTGGTCAGTCAAAGCCCACAAAACACTACCCTGAGCACTCTCCTGTGCCAACAATTGGTCAACACCAGCCCCAAACAAATACCGCTTGTCCAAAACAGGTTGATTCGTCCCATTCGCCACAAAATCAAACAGTACATTATCCCTGTCATAAACAAACCGAGTCTCATTATTCCCCACCTTCTTACTAATCCGACGATTTTGAGAATCGTACTTAAACCCTACATTCTGAGTAACATTCCTCGCCACATCCTTATCAACAACCCCAGCCAACCGATTGCGATAATCCCACTGATACTCAGTCACCTTATTACTCGCAATCTCAGTTTTCCGAATCAGATTCCCTTCATCATCGTAAGCATAATTGTAAACACCATCAGAATTCAATTGATTATTACTTCCCGTTTGATATCCTGAATTAGTCCGATTCCCATTCGCATCGTAACTGAAACTTTCATCCGGCTTGTTGCTATTAGAATGGTCAGCAACAGTCAACTGATTATTCTTATCATAGGTGTAATTAGTTACCCCATCAACATCCGCAATCTTCGTAATCCGATTCCCATTGTCGTAATCGAAGTCATAAGAAACCCCACTTCCGTGACTCAGAACATCCAAACGATTCTTAGCATCGTAAGTGTAAGTAGTTCCCCTCACCAACTGACTTCCATTCAAATCAGAATAACGATTCACCGAATTTAACTGACCGATATTATCGTAACCGAAATCCACCCGCTTCGAGGCCACATTGTTACCGCTTTGAGTAATGCGACTTATCCGGTTTAGCGTGTCGTAACTATAAGCAGTATTCCCCTTAGCTTCGCCGTTAATCGTATCGCTGACAGACAGCAGATTATCTTCGTCGTCGTAGGTGTAGTTTAACAGAACATTCGGTACGCCAGGAGTTCCCGTGTTATCAACTCCAATCTGTCGTCCTTTCGGGTCGTAACTAAACTGGTAAGTCGAATCAGGGTCTTTAACAAAAGTTAACTGACTAGCTGCATCATAAGTAGAGTTAAAAGTGCGAATTGGATTACCAGTAGTATTCAGCCAATTTTCTGCCGTCTCTCGATTTAAGGCATCGTAAGTAAAGGAACGGACGCGGTTATTGCGGTCAGTAACTTTAGTGCGATTCCCAACATTATCGTACTCAAAAGCACGAGCTTTACCAAATTGATTCGTTTCCGATTTTAACCGATTTCGGGCATCGTAAACGAAGTTAGTCGTATTATTTACTGGGTCTTTGATGGATGTGACATTGCCAACATCATCATATTCAGTGGTGGTGGTTCCAGATGGATTTAAAGCATCAATGACGCGGGTCTGCCGATTAAGAGCATCGTAAACGTATTGAGTTTTGTTAGTATTAGCGTCAATTTCAGCAGTAACATTCCCAACTTTATCGTACTCGGTTTTGCTCGTGCTGGCAACAGCAGTAGTTGCCCCTTCAGTCAGATCCGTTCTTCTTCCCAAGTCGTCGTACTTGTACTCAGTGCGGCTACTATTCGCATCAACTTGAGCCTTTAATTGATTGGCCACGTCATACTCAAAACGAGTAACTTTTTCAGCAGCATCAACCTCCCGAATTAACCGACCCCGTGCATCATAAACCTTATTAGTCCGATTCCCCTTAGCATCAAAACTCGCCGTCTGATTGTTATCCGCATCATACCGCATCTTCTCCACAGTACCGTCAGGATTCACCGTCTCAACCAACCGATTCCGACTGTCATACCGATACTCAGTTCTCCTCCCCAACGGATCAACCATTAATACCTGATTCCCATTCAAATCATACTCGTAACTTGTCACGGGCGATGTCAGCGGCCCGCTGCCATCCGGGTCAGGAGCCGTCACTTTAACGAGCTGATTCATGATATCATAATCAGACTCAGTACGGTTGCCATTTTCATCAATTGTTGCCGTCAGATTTCCCGCAGCATCATACTCAAACTGCTGCACCGCTTCATCAGGAGTCGCTTTAGCAAACGTCGTCTTCTTCAACTGATTCATCGCATCGTATTCGTACTCAGTGCGGATGCCATTTTCATCAATTACTGCCTTTTGATTCCCCGCAGCATCGTACTCAAACTGCTGCACCGCTTCATCAGGAGTTCCCTTAGCAACAGTAATCTTAACCAACTGGTTTTGAGGGTTATAATCGTAATCTGTCACCCGTCCGTTGGGGTCAGTTTCAATGTCAATTAAATTTTTATTTGTGTAGGTATAGCTAGTAACAACATCATCGCTGTCGCCAACAGCACCTACTACGTTTGTCACTTTTATTTGGTTACCAGTAAGCGGGTCAATTTCGTAAAGAGTTTGGCGGCCTAATTCATCAGTTTCGCTCGTTACTTGATTAAAAACTGGGTCGTAAGTATAACTCCGCTTGCCAGTACCTCCCCCCCCACCAGCTTGCACATTATTGTTTAAACGAAC
>NZ_JAUBOV010000076.1:21892-38276 GCF_036700405.1 Microcoleus sp. T3_D1 | reverse complement strand
TATCAATTACGCACTTGATTTAGCTAAACACTTGATCTTATCATGTTTTAGGTTGAAATTAAGATGCGTTTACCCTGCTTTGGCAGTGGGTTCAATTAGTGGATTGCCTCCCTAAACTTCAGGGCTTAAACCGTTCCAAATTAGGTCTTCAAATTATAACTTATCCGGGTCATTTGGTTGAGTTCGGCGCAGAAGTGATTTCACTCTCGCTAGGAGTTCTTCAATACTGAAAAGCCAGTAACATATAGGCTCAAAGTGATGCAGGGAATTAGTGGCTAACCGGCGCTGACATTACCGCCAGCAGTTTTAATTTCCCTGAGAACAAGGTAATTGTAATTGCTCCATTGCGTAATTGAGAAACCTGTAGCTCACCCAACGGCAACTGCTATAGCAATCCTAAATGATTCAGATAAATTTGTAGGGGTAGCACTACCCCTACAATAATTATGCAAATGATTTACGATTGCTATATATCTTCTTATTGCTTAACATCTCCGGTGAATTACCCCTCATAAAGCGTGTTTGTAGTCAGGACTTTAGCCCTCTCTATGCGGCTGAATAATCACTATTAGTCCTGACTACAAACTTACTGTGCTTAGATCGCCGGGTATGATATTATGTATCGCAAAAACCGGGTTGATGAAGCCAACCCTCCTCAACAAAAAAGGAACTCTATGGAATTTAAAGATTTTCTGGGTTTGCTGCATCCTATTTTAGCTGTAGTGATTGTTTTTCCTATGCTTGGTGTTGTTCTGAATATGGCGTGGCAAACTATGCAGCGTCGGAAGCAAATTGCGATCGACACCAAGAGCAAAATTCCACCTGTAGTCGGTTCCGAACACGTCAAAGCAGGTCGAATTCTGTCAGGTTCTGTGGTAGGAGTGACGTTGGTGGGTCTAGCCTACCCGATTTTTGAGCATATTTTGAGCAAGGATGTTTGGAGCAAAAACTCGTTTCAGGTCATTTTCATCATTCTGATGTTTGTTGCTACGATCGGCTCTTTGGTAATGCTATATCGAGCGACACCCGCTTTATGGCGCGGCATATTTGCGACCCTAACAGGTACTGGTTTGGTGATTCTTGGCACTCAAGATGGCGTTTATCGGCGAACCAATGAATGGTATTGGTCTCACTACTACATTGGCATCACCGCTGCGCTAATTATGGTTTTTTCCCTTGCCATCATTGAAGACATTTACAAAGACCGCTCAAATCGCTGGCGCACTATCCATGTGATCTTGAACTCGATCGCTGTGCTGCTGTTTCTGGGACAGGGAATGACCGGAACCAGAGATTTATTAGAAATTCCTCTGAACTGGCAGAAACCCTATATTTATACCTGTGATTTCACCAATAAGACCTGCCCAAAACCGTGAGCGATCGCATTACTTCGAGATTCAAGTCTAAAATTAGTAGAAATTAGAAGGGCGGGACACCCCACAAGCAATTTGATCTATTGTGGAACAGGCATCTTGCCTGTTCTTGAGATGTGATGTATTGTGGAACAGGCATCTTGCCTGTTCTGGAGATGTGATCTATTGTGGAACAGGCATCTTGCCTGTTCTGGAGATGTGATCTATTGTGGAACAGGCATCTTGCCTGTTATTGAGATGTGATCTATTGTGGAACAGGCATCTTGCCTGTTATTGAGATGTGATCTATTGTGGAACAGGCATCTTGCCTGTTATTGAGATAAGAATGGTGCAATATCTCAGTCACTACTAATCAGTAATACATCTTAATCATTGCGAGTCAAACCCTGAAGGCTAACTTGCAAAATCGACAAACCCAAAATTAGCAAAAACAAAACCAGCCCGATCGTACAAGCATAGCCAATTTCCAAATCCTTAAAAGCCCGTTCGTAAAGATAATAAACCACAGTCTTAGAACTATTGCGAGGCCCGCCCTGAGTCATAATATAAACTTCTTCAAAAACCTTAGTAGCAGAAATCGCCGAAATTACCGCTACCAAAACTAAATAAGGCTTCATCAGCGGCACAGTAATATCCCAGTGCTTTCCCAAACCATCAGAACCATCAATAGCAGCCGCCTCATAAAGTTCTGCCGGAATAGCTTGCAGCCCTGCCAAATAAATCACCATGTAATAGCCCAATCCTTTCCAGATAGTAACCGCCATGACGCTAAAGATTGCTAACTTCGGATTAGCCAGCCAAGAAACAGGAGGTAAACCCAACAATTCCCCCAACTGATTCAGCAATCCAGTCTCAGCAAACAGCCACTTCCAAGCAATCCCGGCGACAACCATTGAAATCACCGCTGGCGTGTAGTATGCTGCACGAAACCAGTTCATCCCCTTAAGTTTTTGATTGCACAAAATCGCCATTCCCAACGGTAGAACAACCAATACAGGCACAACACAGGTGAGATATAGCAGCGTATTCGTCAAAGTTTGCCAAAATACTCGATCGCCCCACAACCTCTCAAAATTCTTCAACCCCACCCACTGCGGCATTTGAGTCAAATCATATTCGTAGTTGGTAAAACTCAAATAAAAAGCTTGCACCGCCGGCCACAAAACAGTCAAACTCAAAATAAATAAAGCAGGTAGCAAAAACAAATAAGGAGTCAGGTTTCGTCGCAAAAAAGTCAAAGGCATAGTAATTGGTAATTGGTAATTTTACTCGTTAACAGGCAAGGCCTGGGAACCAGTTATAAAACTCGCATTTGTAGGATGCTATTCGGCGCACCGGCGCTGAGTCGTGGAAAAGATTTCTTGTCCCCCCCTTATTAAGGGGGGTTAGGGGGGATCTAGACTTCGACCCTACAAATAATAATTATTTAACTCCCGAAAACAAAGCCTGCCAGTCTCCGGGAGAACTGGCATTTTCCCCCTCTTTCACCTCAAAAGTAACCTTGCAAGCTTGAGGTTGTTCCAAAGCCTCCACGCACAATTCTGCAATATCTTCGCGACTGACTTTGCCCCTAATATTGTCTCCTTGCTCAAATATTAAAGCTTTGCCTCCCGGTTCTTCAGTCAAAGCGCAAGGTCTGACAACAGTATAAGGTATGCCGCTCGATCGCACACAATCTTCCCCTTTCAACTTCCAAGTCAAAATCCCCCCCAACATATCATTCATCCTGACTGCCGGCGGTTCTTCTTCCAAGTTAATTCCAGGGCGGCCAGGGCGGGTAACTCCTGCCGAACTCACCATCACAAATCGCGGCAAAGTCTGTCCCCCATCAGCTTTAATATATTCTAACTCCAGTTGAAAAATACCCGGTGTAAATTTCGGGTTGAGCGCGCCATCATATTCAAACTTGCTCAACATTAACTGAAAAGAAAAAATAGTGCTGGCATCAAATTTAGAGCCATCTTTGACAGTTTTGGCGCGGAATACTGGAATTAATTGATCAAAAGGAACAGTGACAGTAATCCAGATATTGTAAACAGTATCAAACGAATAGCAATACCCAATTCCATCCCATTTAGCTTCGTTGCGAACAATCAATTTGTAGCGCTTGCCGTCCCCTTTGACACGCAGTTGGAGGCCGCTAAATCCTGCGAGATTCAGCGGAGTCTCAAAGTTGCGGGTACGCACCGAAGCAAAGCCGCCCGAGTTGGCGGTAGAAACATTGCCTGTGAAGATAGCTGTATTGTCTGTCAGCCGGATAGAACTTTCGCTGGTGCCGCCCATCACGATGTCGTCGAGGGCTCCCCAAGTTTCTTTTAAATCTTGGCTGGGTTTTGTGAAGTCAAAAATTATTTTTTCGCCTGCTTGAATTAGCTGGCGGCGAACAGCTTGCACTAAATTATTGAGGCCTTTGTATTCCACGATTTCGGGAACATCGACAACTTCCGGCATATAAAATTTGATGCCTTGATAGTATTTTTCCCGCGTTGGGGTGTCTCCTTCTACCGGTTGAACTTTTGTGCCGGTACAGCAGATAACTGCTTCTATGCCCTCGGTTACTAACGGTGTTAGGGTTTCTGCCAGAGTGATATCTCCTTCGACTAACTCGACATTTTTGCCGAGAATTTCTGTTGCTCTTTTGGTATCTCTGACGAGGGCTCGCACTCTATATCCCCGCTGTTGCAGCCGCTTGACAACTCGCTTCCCGACGCCGCCGGTGGCACCGGCTACCAGTATTAGTTTGGGTTGGTCTTTTTTAGTTTGGCTGCTGCTTCCAAAGAGTTGTTGCAGCCAGCTAATGCTGCCAATGAAGGGAATGACGCCGAAATAAGCCAAGGTTTTGAGAAACCGGCCGGCATCCCATTGGGCGGTTTTTTTTTCAGTCATAATAGCTTCCTCTAAATTGGCTCAAAT
This sequence comes from Microcoleus sp. T3_D1, assembly GCF_036700405.1. Lineage (NCBI taxonomy): Bacteria > Bacillati > Cyanobacteriota > Cyanophyceae > Oscillatoriales > Microcoleaceae > Microcoleus > Microcoleus sp. T3_D1. Next base: position 33,990 of record NZ_JAUBOV010000076.1, on the reverse strand, counting down.
CTACTTAGCTGCTTTTGTATTGTGAACGAACCTGACGGTCAACGGAGTACCGTTAGACCGCAGGCTTCTTTTTCCTTTTTTTCAAAGGCTTTTTTGAGTGACGGAGTTCCCCCGCCACTTTCGTAACTCAATGCAATCTTCCTGATAAGTTTAGCTGAGTTTTCATCTCGCTCCAATGATTCTCCACATTGACAGGAATGCCAGCGCTCCGATAACTCTTTCGGGACTTTATTGAGGCAGTTCCAGCAATGCTGAGAAGTTCCTTTTGGGTCAACAAACAAAACGCTTTTACCCAATTTCCATGCGACATATTTCAGAACGTTGGCGAATTGCCCGTGAGCAGCATCAATCATTGATTTATTCAAACCGCTCTTAGCTGACTGACCGTTGGGCAAATAAACCAAATTGCCATTCTCAATGTCAGTCTTGGGCTTGGCGCGTCTAGTTAGATTTTTAACAATCAAGTCTTCAACAACTAAAACTTCACACTTGCTAAGTAACTCATGTGCAGTTTTAAACTGAAAATCTAATCTAGCTCTAGCTACGAACTGGTGGAGTTTGGAAATCTTGTCCTTGATAATCTTCCAAGGCTTAGAACCCTTGACTTTTTTAGCTAGCTTCGCTTGAAGTCGTGCCAATTTCTGGGCCGACTTCCTCAAAAATCTAGGATTTTCAACTCTTTCGCCATTGGAAAGATAGACGTAATTAGTGATTCCCAGATCGATACCAACAGTATTTTCTTCAGTCGGTTGAATTTCTGCAACCGTTACGGGAACCGTTTTATCTTCTAGCGTCAGGGAAATATACCATCCATCCGCTTCTCTGATAACTGTACCCGTCTTAACTTTGAACTTTGTTGGTATTGGACGATGGAAAACCATAGGCACTTGACCTATTTTTGCGAGGCTAATACAAATCCTGTTTTGTTCATCCTTGATAATATCTAAGTTGTCTAATTGAGGATAAGTGAAAGAATTGTAGTAGTGAAGCCCTTTGAATCTGGGCTGCCCTCTACGATTGCCGTTTTTATCGGGCGTGGTGAAATTTGAAAAGGAAGTTTCAACTCTGTTGACGACATCTTGCAAAACCTGAGAATCCAACGCTTTGTAGTCAGGAAATAGTTTTTTGGTGTTTTTTAGGTCGGCAAGTTGTATCGTTTGCCACTGTACATATCCGCCTTCAATGTTCCAGAAAACATCACCTTTCTTGGTCAAAGAATTACCTGACTCATCCTTTTTTCTGCCGTCCCTAGTTTGCACCCTAGTTAAGGGAATATTTTGATAAATTTCCTCAATCGGGACTATCGAAACAATCAATGGGCAGGCGTTGATAGGTGTTCTCGTGGCTTCCCACCACCTAAATCTTTCGCCGAGTCGGTAGTTGTACTGCCGACGGCAGAGTTCTAAATGAGCCACAATAGTTGTTAGTTGGGCTTTTGTGGGTTTGAGGCGGTATTTGTACGTGAGTTGCATTTTTTAACTTCCTTTTTTCGACCTACCTTAATGTACCATTTCTTTTGATTTAATGTTTAGAAAGTACATCAAAATTCAAGGTACTCGCAATGTCTAATTGTCGGTTTCCGTCCGCGACACCCGACGCTTCTGGACATCCTACGGTAATTCCCAACGGGGTACTTCGCACAGCGCTCAGATTAATCCCCTCTAAATATACCGAGGGACTTCCCGGCTGGGAGTTAATCGAATTTTCGATTTGTGAATTTGGGCGATTTCCTACCCTTCCCGAAGGCGCGCGCGAACGGGATAGCTTCGCTAGCGCGGACTTTTTTTCACTTGACAATGGGTGTGGGAGGAGTCTGGCTCAAGGGAATCTCAATAATCAACTCGGTTCCCTCTCCGGGGGCGGAAATGCAAGTTAATTTGCCACCGTGTTGTTCTACCGCAATTTCGTGGCTAATCGCCAAACCTATCCCCGCACCTTTGCCCACCTGTTTTGTGGTAAAAAACGGCTCAAAAATTTTCTGGCAAACTTTTTCTTCCATGCCCCAACCGTTGTCCTTGATCCGAACTGCTACGGCTTTTTCTCCGGGACAAAGTTCAGTCACAATCCGAATTTGTCCGTACTTAATTGGCTGTTCTTCGTCGCCGTGAGACGATAAGTTATTGTTGACAAAGGCATCTTCGAGAGCATCAATTGCATTTGTCAGTACATTCATAAATACTTGGTTGATTTGAACTGCGTAACACTCTACCAAAGGCAGAGAGCCATATTCTTTGATGAGATGAATTGCGGGGCGATCGGGCTTCGGTTTGAGTCGGTTGCTCAAAATCAACAAAGCGCTGTCCAATCCGTCGTGAATGTCAACTGGTTTAATCTCTGCTTCGTCAATTCTAGAGAAATTTCGCAGCGACTGAACTATCTCGCGGATGCGGTTAGCTCCTACTTTCATTGAGCCCAGCAACTTGGGTAAGTCTTCAACTATAAACTCTAATTCTACTGCTTCTATTTGTGCTTGAACTTCTGGCGAAGGCGACGGATAGTGCTGCTCGTATAGCTGCAATAACTCGATCATTTTTTGACTGTATTCATTAGCATAGCTAAGATTGCCGTAGATGAAGTTAATCGGGTTAGTGACTTCATAAGCTACCGCCGCCACCAACTGTCCCAAACTTGACATTCTTTCGCTTTGCACCAATTGAGTTTGCGCCCGCTTAAGCTCGGACATCGCTGTTTTTAAATTAGCAGTTTTTTCCCGTTCTCTGGCGACTGAGGCTTCTAGTGCTGTATTTAATTTTTCGAGTTTATCGACTTGACACAGCACTATATTAATCATGGCTTTTTTCAGTTCCAATGCAGCGTCTATTTCGCATTGTTTCCAAGGCAACGATTTGTACCTCACATTTTCTTTCCACAGCTCGAAGGATTTCCGAGGAGAAAGTCGAGGGTTGCCCTCTTCATCTTTTTCAACTGGTTTGTTGGGGTTGCCCGCCCAATTTACGGTTTTAATTACTTCCGGGCGAAACCACAAAACGTAGATTTTCTGAGTCGGGGATATTGCTATGGCCAAACACCCGCTGGCAGTGTCTTTAAATTCCTCAGCTTCTGGATAGCATTTGGTCAGCGAGTCTGTGGAAAATATTTCTTTGTTTAGGTGATTTTGCACCCACTGAGTTAAGTATTTGAGCGCTTCTCCCTGAGGTGTTTGCCCGACTCGATAGCAATTGTCTCCAAATACTATTGCTGCTCCCTGGGCGTTGACTGCTTCTAGCAAATTATGCTGACATTTAACTAACACTTGTGACAAGTTTTCGGACGTGGATATGTCTTCAAAAATCTTGGTGAGAATAGATTTTAAGTGTAGTTGGTAGTCGTAGTCTTCGTTTCCTTCTTTTGATTGCAGTTCTAAAGACATTACTTGCCCGATAAATTCGCAGGCGGCGCGCAATTCATAGTTGAGGTGTTTTGGTGTATAGTTGTGGCAAGCAATCAATCCCCACAGTTTTTTGTCTTTGATTAACGAGATTGACATCGAAGCTGCAACGCCCATATTTTGCAGGTATTCTATGTGAATGGGAGAAACGCTCCTCAACACGCTGAAACTCAGGTCTAGGGGCTGGTTGGTAAGAGCATTGTTTCCTGAAACAAGGGGGACTGGTTGATAATTAATATCGGGGATTAACCTCAGCCAATTTAACGCATACAGTTGTCTGGCTTGTTTGGGAATATCTGAGCTGGGGTAGTTTAATCCTAAGAAAGGACTCAGCATTTCTGCTTTGTCTTCAGCAATTACAGCCCCGTTGCCTTCGCGGTCAAATTGATAGACCATAACTCTATCAAATCCCGATATTTTCCTGACTTCTTCTACTGTTATTTGACATAATTCTTTGAGATTTTTGGCACTTTGAATTTTGCTAACCGTGGCTCTTACTGAATGATAAAAGCTAAAAACAGAAAGGTTTTCTGGGCTGGTGGATAATTCTAACTCTACCATCAAAACTCCTTCTACTCGGTGAAGGATGCAGTCAAATTCTAAAGATTGACCCGCTTTTTTGACAGAGAGTTTAATGGGATTGACTGTTTTTAAGTTTTCCTTTCGCAAACAGGCATTGAGTTTTTCTAGTTGAACTCTATCGAATAATAAGCTCAAATCTTGACCGATCGCACTTTCTGCATCAATTCCTAACAAATCTTGCGTATTTTCACTGACTTGCAGTATTTCTAGTTCAGGTTCTCGTACAACAAGTAGCACCCCGTGTGGCTGAATATGCCCCGATATGTGAATGGGTTCTCTGTCGCAGTTTGTCAAGTCAACTTCTTCGAGTGCGGGAATTGTGATTTGTAGATCCATTTTCTTTGTCTTCCGCTGTAAAATTTCTAGAGGGTTCTATTGATTTGAGATTTGAGAGCAAATTGGCTTTTCCATAATAATCTCATATTGTTCGATCGCATAACGGCTCGATCCCTTGACGGACACTGAGAATCCATCATCCGAGAATCAGCGCATCAAAAATGATTGAGTCGAAAATCAGCCTGCCGTATGTGTTGCTGTTCAAGCCGCCTCAGCCTTCTAGATATTTTACAGACTTGGCTCTTCTATACTATCGCTTCCCTATGTTAATTATCATAGCAATTGTTGCCATTCTTCAAGTATGTTTAATAATTTCCCCCAAACTTTAATATTTGTGGTAAAATTTTGCCTGCTGGAAAAGGGGGAGAGAAATGCGTCTCCAGAGCGGCCTACTTACTGAAATATTAAGTTAAGGTAAGGGTGACAAGATCTGAAAGTCAAGTCACGCTAAGCTCTTTAAGTATACCCAACAGGCCCGACAATTAGACTGATGATCGACTTCAATACAGTTACCGAGTTTTCTTATACCTACTGCATAGCTATCTGTGCCTTTTTAGTTCCGGCCAACTTGCTGACTACTTTGCAGACAGCGATTTTGACAGGACTAAACCGACCTCGAATGCAAATTTGGGCGTCTGTGGTTGTGGCCACCCTTTGGGCTACAGCAATGATATTTCACGTTTTTACCTGGTTCGCGATCGGGGTAGTAATGCCTCCGACATACATCTTGCTAGTTATGGCAATCACTTGTCTGACAATCAATGTCTGGGCGATCGCTCATCCTGCAAGCATGATGCAATTAATTCGAGTTGCGGTATCAGTTGTTAGGGGAGCTTTCAGAAGGAAGAAGGATTTAGTTGTCTAAGAGAGACAGATATAGTTATCTAGCAACTCAAAAAGAATTTGGCAGGGGGTAATGTGAAAAGTTTCAGGGAAAATATTGGTTTCAGAAGAGTTTTTCGGGAGGCAAATCGTGCTTCCGAGGGCTGAGTTTTCAGGGGTTATTCCGGTTCGCGATCGCGACAATCTTCTGTTTCCGGGCCGCGGGGATGGATCGTGCAGTTGAGCAGGTAGCCGCCGTCGCTTCTGCCGTAATAGTAGCGGCATCCGATGCAAATTGCGGGAGGTTCGATCGCACTTTGGTAAACCGGATAATCCGCATTCGCCAGCAGCGAAAAGTCGCGCTGCGTCTGAACATTCCCGATAATAGCACCGGATAGTTCGACACCTTGGCGGATGTTTTCGATCCTGGTGTAAGGCGGCAGGTAAATGTCAACACAAAGGCGTATGCCCTGGCTATCCTGCTCGTGGCGGGTAATAGTGCCTCCGAGCAAACCGACGCGCGAAGCGATAGCCGAGGAAAATTCGCTCAGGGAGGTGCAGTAACCGGAGAAAACGTGAATATGTTCGTCCGTAGTAGCTCTCAGAGTCAGGCGAGTGGGAATTCGCACTCTCAGGTAAGCGTCGAGTTCGTCAAAAACCGGTTCGGCGAGGGAGAGCATTTGGCTTGCGTCTTCGTGGTTGAGCCCAAAACCCTTAGAAACCTTGGACACGAGGGCTGCTAAAATATCAAAAACTTCGGTTAAGAGCGATTGTAGCCTGCTATCAATGGCGATCGGACATTCTCTCAGCAGCTTTAAATAATCCTCCAACCGATGAGCAATGCGCTGAATGCTGCTAAATCCGAGCATAGCTGCTCTCCCTTTAATCGAGTGCGAGGCTCGGATGAGCTGGTGTATTCTTTGGGGAGCTGCCACGGTGTTTTGCAGGTCCTGCAAGCCTTGTTCGATAATTTGGCTCTGTTCTGTGGCTTCTTCGATAAAGTAGCCGATGATCCGCTGTAGTTGTTCTGGCAGCATAATTTTATTCTCCGAAAGGCAGCCGAGTATTATTAGTCATTAGTCATTAGTCATTAGTCATTAGTCATTACTCAGACATTTGATAGTTTGGAACTGATATTTAACTGATGAGTTATTGGGGTTTTTAAGCCCTAATTTGTTTTATTCTGACTCACGGCAACTGTAGTGGCAATGTCGAAAACTGTTAACTCTTAAGTGTTGACAGTAATTTTTTTTGCTCCGACGGTAGCGGTTGCTACCCCCAACAGCAGCACCGCAGCACCTGCGAGTACCGCCGGCCCCGGCATTTCCCCAAACAGCAAATAACCCAACCAACTCGCCGCCACCGGTTCAAACAAGATGGCAAGAGTTACCAGAGTTGGGGAAATCTGCATTACAGCCCAGTTCAAAATAGTGTGGCCGACTAACTGAGGCACAGCGGCCGTTAACAAAATATAAAAATATACAATGTCGGGGTAATTAGTATAAGTAGTGCCGAAGGCGAAGGGGAGAGGCAGCAGGACGATCGCAGCAACAGTATAGGCGATCGCGATATAGCCACCAATTCCCAGTCCCCGCCGCTGAGCTTCCCGCCCCAGCAGCAAATACAAGCTGACAGCCCAGGAACCAGCCAGAGCAAGGAAATCGCCTAGCAGTTGGCTGCTGCCGGCATTAGCTGCGCCCGCACTCCCACCAGCGATCGCCATTCCCCCAGTCAGGGCTATAGTAATGCCAGCGATCGACATTTTGCTGAGTTTTTCGCCGAACCAGAAACGCGACAAAAGCGCTACCCAGACAGGATTAGTGGTGACGAGGGCAGTCGAGGCGGCGATCGAAGTATAAGAAAGTGAGGTTATCCAGAGGGCAAAATGCAGGGCGAGACACAAACCCGCAGTAGCAGCATAGCGCCGAGCTCCCGGTTGCAGGGCGTTCCACTGAATTTTCCGCCAAGCCGGAAGCAGAATTAAAGCAGATAAAGTCAGACGAGAGGCCGCGAGTACCAGACTGAAACCCAAACCGCCCGCCCCTGCTGAAAAGTTAGCCAGCCGAATTAAGATTGAGGAAGTTGAGACGGCTAAAACGCCGATAATTAACACTAGGGCGATCGACCAATTAGGTGCTTGTTTCGGAAGATTCATTTTTTAGGCATTGGGCATTGGGCATTGGGAAAATTTACAAAGCAATTTTCGCACAAATTATGAATAATTTCTCTTCTCTTCTTCTCCTCTCCTCTTCTCTCTTCCTTCGTGTCCTAGCGCTTACGCGCGGCTTCGCCTAACGCGCCTTCGCGGTTCGTTAAAACTGAGATGTTGCACCATTCTCAATAAGGCTTTTATGAACAGGCTTTCCGGCCTGTTCCACAAGAAAATTTATCTTTTGTGGAACGGGCCGGAGAGCCCGTTCTTGAGAATGGTGCAAGATGTGAGTTTAAAAAAGCCTCATCGCAAATCACAGAAAATTGCTATACTCAAGAAATATTAATGTAGAGCGTGCCTAAAATTAGATTACCTCTGTTATAGTTTCAATACCGCCGGGAACGATTTCTCCACTTACAATTTAGAACTATCTATGGCTCCTACAGTTTTGATTACAGGCGCTTCTCAAGGAAGCGGCAAAGCAACAGCAATTTTATTTGCAAGTAAAGGTTACGATGTAGTTATGGTAGCTCGCCAGCCAGAGAGATTGGCAGCAGCAGCGGCTCAAGTGCAGCGAGAAGGCACTTGGGCTGTAGCTATTCCGGGGGATGTCGGCGACATTCACCAAGTGGGGGAGATCGTCCAAAAAGCCCTAGATGCCTGCGGCAACATCGATGTTTTAGTTAACAATGCTGGCATTTGTCTCACGGGGGCGATCGAGCACACTACCTCGGAAGACTGGCAGCAATTAATGAATACCAATTTTTGGGGCTGCGTTAACACAATTCAAGAAATGTTGCCACATTTTTTGCAACGAAAAACCGGGACAATAGTCAATGTTGGTTCCATTGGTGGCAAAATGCCTTTGCCTCAAATGACTGCTTATTGTGCCAGCAAATATGCAGTAACCGGTTTAACAGAAACTTTGCGATTGGAATTAGCGCCTCAAGGTATTCACGTTTGCGCCGTGCATCCGGGCCTGATTAACAGCGATTTTTTAGAAAGAGCTCAATTTCGCGATCGAGACGAACCCGCAGTCGAATTGCGCCGTCAGCAAATGAGCAAAATGCTGAAATCTGAGTGGGCAACTCACCCAGAAGATATTGCTAAAGCTATCTGGGATGCTGTGAAAAATCAGCGTGCAGAAGTTACCGTCGGCCCTGCTTTTGTAGCGTCGGAAGCTTATCGGTTGTTTCCCGGTTTGATGCAGTGGGCAATGGAAAAGGGCAAGTTGTGAGACTTATTGGTAATTGGTAATTATTGGTAATTGGTAAGGTGCGCCACAAGCACCAGACAAATTATTAGTAACGCGCATCAGTCCTAGGGATATGTTCACCGGAATATATACAACTAAAGAAAGAGACTGTGAAAGCCGCCCGAACACTATAATAATGGCAAACAAACCAGGACATACACCATGCAAATCAAAGCACTTGCAGTTACAAAAACAGGCGGATTGCTTGAAGAATACAAATTCGATGTCGCCCCTCCAAAAGTACATGAATGTATTATCAAAGTTTTAGCCTGCGGCATTTGTCACTCTGACTTGCACATGATTGACAATGACTGGGGTCAATCAAAATATCCCCTCGTTCCGGGCCACGAAGTTATCGGAGAAGTGGCAGAAATAGGGCCGCAAGTGACTCATTTAAAAGTGGGCGATCGCGTTGGTGTCGGCTGGCAAAGGTCGTCTTGTTTGCAGTGCCGCGACTGCTTGCGCGGTAACGAAAATCTCTGCGATGAAAACCAGGGATTAATTGTTACAGGGCCGGGCGGTTTTGCCGATTATTTGATGGTAGATTCCCGCTTTGCTTTTCCTATTCCCAAAGGCATCGATTCCAACGTAGCGGGGCCGCTGTTGTGCGGCGGAATTACGGTTTACGCCGGTTTGCGAAATGCGGGGATGAGTTCTGGGCAAGAAATTGGAATTCTCGGCATCGGCGGTTTGGGACACATGGCGGTGCAATTTGCGAAAAAATTAGGCAACCGCGTTACAGTTTTTACTACTTCCGAAGATAAGGCAGAATTTGCACATAAAATGGGGGCGGACGAAGCTATTGTAGTAGGAAAAGGCGAAATTCCTCAAGCCCCCAGCAGCAAATTAGATATTTTGTTGAGTACAGTTCCTGCTGCTTTAGATTGGGCTCCGTACATTGATTTTCTCGATTCTAACGGTGCGCTGGCTTTTGTGGGAGTTCCCGACGCACCTTTGAGCATTCCGTTATTTCCGCTGCTGATGAAGCAACGCCGAATTATGACTTCTCTCATCGGCGGTCGCGCTATGATTAATGAAATGCTGGCAATTGCAGAGAAGTTTGAGATTGAGCCGATTGTCGAAGTTTTTGCGATGGCGCAAGCGAATGAAGCAATTCAGAAAGTCCGCGACAATCAAGTGCGCTATCGCGCAGTTTTGACGGTGAGTTAGGATCGCGAATTAAATAATTTACACTCTTGAAAGTGGGTTGGGCGTCCCGCCCGCCCTTTCTGGACGGGCGGGACGCCCATCCCACAAGAACCATCAAAATTCTAAGTTATTTAATTCTCATTCCTTAGATAATGCGTAATGGGTAAGGTGCGCCTAGGGCACCCTACTAGAGATATATAAGCAACGAATTAAAGCAAAGAACTAGCATTAATAAAACGACCGTTTAAATCGGCTGGGGTCACATTCAACACAGTACCCAACAAAGCATTAGTAACACCGAATCTAATATTAGTAGCTTCCACACGGCCGTTGCCATCGGGATCTAGACTTCGCTGCGAGATGCCACCCTTGGCTAACAAACTCGTTCCCCCCGCTATAGTTGCAGGATTGATCAGCAGCAGTCTCGGATCGTTCAAGCTATAAGTTACCTGTTCCAAAGAGATATTGCTGCTGGTAAATGCCACACTAATTCCAATCGAATCGCTAGACTTATCAAAATCCACAATTGCCGCGTCAGGAACTTCAATTCCAACTACTCGGATGCCCGCTTGATCGACTCTAAAAACAAATACATCGCTCCCCCCACCACCTTGGTAAATATCCACATCTCTGTCGCCAATTAAAGTATCATTACCGTCTCCGCCAACTAACAAATCAACACCTTGTCCTCCGCGCAACAAATCATTTCCCGCACCCCCATCAAGGAAATCGCTATTTCTATCTCCTGTCAAGAAATCGTCGCCAGTTTCTCCCAAAACATCGTCATCATCTTTGCCCGCGTAAATAGAATCATTGCCGACACCGCCTAACAGACTGTCTTTACCATCGTTGCCGAAAATCCGTTCTGCATCTGACGAACCCCTGACAGTATCATTGCCGCCCACCATCCAAAGTCCCCCAGCAAAACTAGCAAGTTGTCCTGGTGCAAGTGTAATATTTTCAGGAGAATTGTCTCCTACCAAACGAGAGATGCCTGAATTATCTGGTGTGAGTACCATAGTTGTAAACTTTGTGCGATGTGAGCATGGATATTGTGCAATATTCTACAGCTTAGTAGGGTGCGCCAGAACACAGTTACTTCCTGACTCGCGATCGAGCAATCGCTGGCGCACCCTACTAGACAGCTCGATCGCTCCATCTTGGCACAAGCCTGATGGAAATACCCTAGATTAAAATAAAAGTTAAAATTTGAGCCGATGCCAATTATCTTAGTTGAAGACTTGAGCAAAGTTTATCCGGTAGCGATTAAAGAACCGGGGCTTAAAGGAACAGTGCGACACTTTTTTAGTCGCACTTACCGCAATATCAAAGCAGTTGAGGGCGTTTCTTTCAGTATTGAACCTGGGGAAGTGGTGGGGTTTCTCGGCGCTAACGGTGCGGGCAAAACTACTACGCTGAAAATGCTGACGGGTTTGATTTATCCGTCGGCGGGTACGGTGAGAGTGTGCGATCGTACTCCTTTCCGTCGCGAAGCAGATTTTCTGCAAAAAATCACCTTAGTAATGGGGCAGAAACAGCAGTTAATTTGGGATTTACCTGTGCTTGACTCTCTGCGAATCAATGCCGCTGTCTACGGCATTCCCGATGCAGATTATCGGCGGCGAGTCGGAGAATTGACAGAGATGCTGTCACTAGAAGGCAAGTTAAATCAGCCGGTACGAAAGCTTTCTTTAGGCGAACGCATGAAAGCTGAATTGATGGCGGCGCTGCTGCACCAGCCGGAGGTATTATTTTTAGATGAACCGACTTTAGGTTTGGATATAAACGCACAGTTTAGCGTCAGGCAATTTCTGCGAGAATATAACGAGCGCTATCAAGCAACGGTGCTATTGACGAGCCATTACATGGCTGACATTACTGCTTTGTGCAAGCGCGTTTTGTTAATCCATGAAGGGCAATTAGTTTATGATGGCAGTTTGGACGGATTGCTCGACAGGTTTGCACCTTATCGGGAAGTTCAGGTAAAATTAGCTAAGCCGCTGGCAAAAGATAGTGCTTTTGCTTACGGGGAGGTAGAATCTATTGAGGGACAATCGGTGCGGTTTTTGGTGAAAAGGGAAGAGCTGACGGTGAGCGTGGCGAAGATTTTGGCGGACTTGGACGTGATAGATTTGACTGTTACCGATCCGCCAATTGAAGAGGTAATTGGTCGAGTTTTTCGCACGGGAAAAGTTTAATGTTTTTGGCTGGCTTCATTCTCCATAACAGGCAAGATGCCTGTTCCACTAGAGTTCCAATGTTGTGTGGAACGGGCATCTTGCCCGTTGCTAAGACCGAAAAATTGAACAGGCAAGATGCCTGTTCCACTAAAGTTTCAATATTTTGTGGAACGGGCATCTTGCCCGTTGCTAAGACCGAAAAATTGCACAGGCAAGATGCCTGTTCCACTAAAG
>NZ_JAUBOV010000076.1:13944-21792 GCF_036700405.1 Microcoleus sp. T3_D1 | reverse complement strand
TTTCAATGTTGTGTGGAACGGGCATCTTGCCCGTTGCTAACACCAAAAAATTGAACAGGCAAGATGCCTGTTCCACTAAAGTTTCAATGTGGTGTGGAACGGGCATCTTGCCCGTTTCTAACACCGAAAAATTGAACAGGCAAGATGCCTGTTCCACTAGAGATTTAGTGTTTTTGTGGAACGGGCATCTTGCCCGTTGCTAACACCGAAAAATTGAACAGGCAAGATGCCTGTTCCACTCAAGTTTCAATGTTGTGTGGAACGGGCATCTTGCCCGTTGCTAACACCAAAAAATTGAACAGGCAAGATGCCTGTTCCACTCAAGTTTCAATGTGGTGTGGAACGGGCATCTTGCCCGTTGCTAACACCGAAAAATTCAATCTACAATTGATATGAACAGAATTGTGAGAATTGCTAAAACTTTGCTAGTTACCTACTACGCTTATATGCTCGAATACCGGGCGGAATTGTTTTTGTGGGCGCTGTCGGGAGCTTTGCCGTTTATCTTGATGGGCGTCTGGATGCAGGCGGCCGAAACTGGTCAATTTGGGCTGAATGCGATCGACTTTGCCCGTTATTTTTTAGCGGCTTTCATTGTCCGGCAAACAAATGTAGTTTGGGTGATTTGGGAGTTTGAAAAGGAAGTAGTGCAAGGCAGGCTATCTAATAGATTGTTGCAGCCTCTCGATCCTGTATGGCACCACTTCGCATCTCACGTTTCCGAAAGGTTTGCGAGGCTGCCGTTTGTATGCGGATTAGCGCTGCTGTTTTTTGCACTTTACCCGCAGTCTTTTTGGCTGCCGAGTTTGGGCAGGTTTTTGCTGTTTTTGTTGGTTATCGTCTTGGCTTTTTGCTTGCGGTTCTTGATACAGTATACCTTTGCGCTGTTTGCTTTTTGGCTGGAAAGGGCAAGTGCGATCGAGCAATTCTGGTTTCTAATTTACCTATTTTTATCGGGACTTGTCGCGCCGCTAGAAGTGTTTCCCGCACCCGTGCGCGAAGTAGTTTTGTGGACGCCTTTTCCTTATTTGATTCATTTTCCCGCTTCAATCTTGATCGGATTGCCCGTAGATCTAGGCCGCGGTTTGTTGGTAATGTTGGGTTGGAGTGCGGTGTTTTTTGTGTGGAATCGCTGGCTTTGGCGGCAGGGCTTGAAGCAGTATTCGGGCATGGGAGCTTAAATAATAATTAAAAATTAGAAAACTGTAAGCTGCGTCACAGTAAAAATGTTAATCGTTTTGTCAAAAAGACGTGACGCACCCTACTTAACGGTCGAGTAATATCATGTCTGATCGATTGACCATAATATCCCGGCCGGGCGGGTTTTTGAGATTGTCAATTATTGGCAGATATTGGCAGGTTTACCCGCCCCTACCTGATTTCGGGTAATCGACCTGACATGATATAAATCTAAAATCTAAAATCTAAAATCTAAAATCTAAAATCGACTGACGCACCTACTTAAGTCGATCGCACACATCATGCAAAAATGCAATCGGAAGTATTCGACAATTGCATAAATCTCCATTTTTTGTATATATAAGTACAAAAGTTTATAATAAAGTCTTATATTAATTAACCCAACGACTGATAAACGGGATAAAAGAGATTCTAATGACAGCCAAAAAAAACCTCATTGTAATCGGCAATGGCATGGTAGGTCACAAGTTCCTGGAGTTAATGGTGAGCTCGGATGCTGCCAAACACTGGAATTTAATTACTTTTTGTGAAGAACCGCGCGTTGCTTACGATCGCGTAAACCTCAGCGGATTTTTCTCTGGCAAAACAGCGGGAGATTTATCTTTAGTTGCACCGGGATTTTATCAACAAAACGGCATCCAGATTCACATTGGCGACAAAGCAGTCGCCATTAACCGGGAACACAAAATAGTCTCTTCAGCCAACGGTTTAGAAGTTCCCTACGACAAAATTGTTCTCGCGACCGGTTCCTATCCATTTGTGCCATCAATTAAAGGCAAAGACGCTACAGGAACTTTTGTTTACCGAACAATTGACGACCTGGAAGCGATGTCAGATTACGCTAAAAATTGCAAAACAGGTGTAGTGATTGGCGGCGGTTTGTTAGGTCTAGAGTGTGCTAATGCTCTGCAAAATATGGGTCTAAAAACTCACGTTGTTGAGTTTGCCTCGCGGCTGATGCCCGTGCAAGTTGACGAAATTGGCGGGGCAATTCTCCGCAGCAAAATAGAAGAGTTGGGGGTTTCTGTTCATACCAGCAAATCTACCACCGAAATTGTTAGCGAAGATGGCAAAGTTACTAAAATGCTGTTTGCTGACGGTTCGGAATTGGCAACAGATATGATTGTGTTTTCTGCTGGCATTCGCCCCCGCGACGAAATTGCTAGAAGTTGCGGTATAGAAGTAGGAGAACGCGGTGGCATTTTGATTAATGATAGCTGCCAAACCTCCGATCCTGACATTTATGCGATCGGAGAATGCGCCCTTTATCAAAATCGCATCTACGGCTTAGTTGCGCCTGGGTATACAATGGCAAGTGTAGCAGCAGATATTTTGAGCAGTGTAGCGGATGACGGACAAGATGCCCGTCCCACAAGCACTTTTACAGGTGCGGATATGTCCACTAAACTCAAATTATTGGGGGTGGATGTTGCTAGTTTTGGAGAGCCTTTTCCCAAGTCGGGCGATGCTAAAGAAATTGTTGTTGCTGACACCTTCCAAGGCATTTACAAAAAATTAGTTTTAAATCAAGACGGCAGCCGAATTTTAGGCGGAATTCTCGTAGGAGATGCTTCGGCTTACGGCACTTTGCTGCAATTCATGCAAAATGAAATTGCTCTGCCGCCGCATCCCGAAGATTTGTTGATGCCACCGCGAGAAGGGGGAGCACCGGCTGGTTTCGGAGTAGACAGTTTGCCGGATTCTGCTCAAATTTGTTCTTGCAATAATGTTACCAAAGGGCAGATTTGTGCAGCGATTCGCGAGCATAATTTAACCGATGTTGCCAGCGTCAAGAAATGCACTCAAGCGGGGACGGGTTGCGGTGGCTGCGTGCCTTTAGTGACAGATATCTTCAAGTCGGAGATGAAGAAAGCTGGGTTTGCAGTCAAAAATAATCTTTGCGAACATTTTGAATATTCTCGTCAAGAATTGTACCATTTAGTGCGCTCTCAAGAGATTAAAACCTTTGAGGAGTTGATTGAAAGACACGGCAAAGGTAAGGGCTGCGAAATTTGCAAGCCTGCTGTTGGTTCGATGTTGGCTTCTACTTGGAATGACCATATTTTAGAGAAGTCTCACGTTGGTTTGCAAGATACGAACGATTACTTTTTGGCCAACATTCAGCGCGACGGTACTTATTCGGTGGTGCCGCGAATACCGGGGGGAGAAATCACTCCCGATAAGTTGATTGTTTTGGGGGAAGTTGCCAGGGATTTTGGGCTTTATACTAAGATTACTGGCGGGCAACGGATTGATTTGTTTGGAGCTCGTGTGGATCAATTGCCGCATATTTGGCGTCGGTTGATTGATGCGGGATTTGAGTCGGGACACGCTTACGGTAAGGCTCTGCGTACTGTCAAATCTTGTGTGGGTAGCACTTGGTGCCGCTTTGGGGTGCAGGATTCTACGAGTTTGGCGATCGAAGTTGAATTGCGGTATCGTGGTTTGCGATCGCCCCACAAGCTCAAATCTGCTGTCTCTGGTTGCACTCGCGAATGCGCCGAAGCTCAAAGCAAGGATTTTGGGATAATTGCGACAGAGAATGGTTGGAATTTGTACGTGTGTGGCAATGGCGGCATTAAGCCACAACACGCGGTTTTGCTGGCGACGGATATCGATAAGGAAACGCTGATTAAGTATATCGATCGATTCTTGGTTTTCTACATCCGCACGGCAGACAGATTGGAACGCACTGCTACTTGGTTGAACAAACTTGAGGGCGGGATTGAATACTTGAAACAGGTAATAATTGAGGATTCTCTGGGAATTTGTGCTGAATTAGAAGCGCAGATGGAACATTTAGTGAATACTTATCAATGTGAGTGGAAAACGACGATTGAAGACCCACAAAAGGTGCAGCGATTCCAGCATTTTGTGAATTCCGATTTGCCCGATCCGAGTATTGTTCGTGTTGCGGAACGGGGACAAACGCGGCCGGCTAACGAACATGAAAAGGCTCTGGCTGGAGTTTCGGAATAACCCATATAATCGGGTTTCCAAGCAGAGCCTAGGAAACCCGGAGATCCCCCCTAGCCCCCCTTAATAAGGGGGGAACAAGAACACTAGATTGAAGTAAATTAATCTCGTTCCCAGGCAGAGCCTGGGAATGAAGTCCCGGAGGCTCTGCCTCCTCTAACCGTAAGCCAGAGCCTCCTTCGGCGAGGCGAGGCAGAGCCTCGAAACCTACGCTCCCAGCCGGAGACTGGGAACGAGATTGAAGTAAACTAACAGGAAAAGAAGATGGTTCAATCATTACAAGTTTCCGATACAGTAACAACTTGGGTAGATGTGTGTTCTCTGGATGCGATCGCCCCTTATACTGGAGTTTGCGCTTTAGTTAAAGGCGAACAAGTGGCGATTTTCCGAGTGGGAAACGGAGATGAAGTTTATGCGCTTAGCAATTACGACCCGTTTAGTAAAGCTTTTGTTTTGTCGCGGGGAATTGTGGGCGATCGCAACGGCACTCTCAAAGTTGCTTCTCCCATTTACAAGCAAAACTTTAGTCTCACTACCGGGCAATGTCTGGATGATGAAACGGTAAAGATTCCTACTTTTGCGGTTCGGGTTGTAGCCGATCGCGTCCAAGTAGCTGTTAGTTAGATTCAGCGGCTTAATTATTCGATCGCCATCCGCCAACACCTAACATTCCTGTGGGTGCTGGCGGGTTTTGCATTGGGGCCCTCCCGACTCAGTATTTTTCGTATAAAATAGAGTCGATTGGTTCCATACTCCAGCATCGCTCAAAAAAATCTCAACTAATATCCGAGCTGATGCGAGGATGGTCAATGCAAACAAACTTAAGGGGCAGGGTATCGGTATGTTGTTAAAAAAACTTGTTTCCGAAAATAATCCCCAGACTGTAGCAGAGTTAATCCATGCCCAACTCAAAATCGGTCAACTGACTTGGGGCGAACTCAACATACAAGTTTTCGGCCAGCACTGGCGGGACGAATCTTTGCACGAAGTCCTCAGAGAAATTGCAGCTAAGCTCGACAAAGAAACAGCGAGCCAAATTATAGAATATCTCACAGATCAGAACGGTCAACAAGAAAAATTTATTAATTTGTTTTTAGCAGCGCAATGCCTGTTAAAAGTTAAAAATGATGTTAATAAAAAAACCGCCAAAAAACTGTTAAACGCTTTAAAAAAGTTATCGCAATACGGTACGGGTTTCCTGATTCTTTATCAAAGCGCTCAAGAATTGCAGGAAACTTATCAAATTCGCAATCGATCGATCGCGGCGATCGCCCAAACTTGGAAAAACGACCCGCAAACCCTGCCCTGGCTGAAAATACTCGCTCACTCCACCGACTGTGGCGAAGTCCGATCCACAGCAGTCGAAGCAATAGCCCGTGGTTGGCCAGACCAGCCAGAAATTTACCTGATGCTCAAAAACCTCGCCAAATCAGATCCAAGCTGGGCAGTGCGATCGACCTGTGTGCGAGAAATGGCTTCTGGTTGGCCAGACACGAGCGATACCTTGCCGCTGCTGACTGCCTTGGCTCAGTTCGATCGAAGTCCCGCAGTTCGCACCGCAGCACTCGAACAATTAGCCTCTAATTGGCCCGATCGCACAGATACCTTGCTGCTGCTGAGAACCGCCGCCGAATCCGACGAAAATTTGGGAGTGCGAGTCGCAGCGTGGCAAGCAATAGCCAGAGGTTGGCACAGCCTTTTAGGCACGGCCTCCCTGCTCAAAAACCTGGCCCAGACAGGAAGTTCTATCCTGCGAACCGTAGCGGTGCGGGAGTTGGCAGCGGGCTGGCCCGCCGCAGCCGACGTTGGCCTGCTGCTGAAAACCCTAGCCGAATCCGACAGCAGTAAAGAAGTGCGGACAGCAGCTTTAGAAGAATTGGCCTCGCACTGGCCCGACGAACCAGACATTTACCCGCTGCTGAAAACTCAAGCCGAGTCCGACGCGAGTTCGAGCGTCCGGCGCTCAGCAGTGCAAGCAATTGCCTCTGGCTGGCCCGGGAACCCCGAAACTCTGACTTTTTTGAAAAATATAGCATTGGGCGATCGCGACGCCGACCTGCGAGAAATAGCCCTACAACAGATAGCCGCAGGTTGGCCCGACCACCCAGAAACCCTGCCCCTGCTGCAAAAAATAGCTGATTCCGAGGATTACTGGACTGTGCGGCAAGTAGTAGTGGAGGCTGTCGCCGCAGTGGCGTCAGGAAGTCTCGAAGTCTTTGGCTGGTTGCAAAATCTCGCCGCGTCAGACAGACACCTCAACGTCCGAGAAACTGCGGTGGAAGAGATCGCAAAACGCTGGTCTCACCGGGGCGAGACGCTGCCTTTCCTCAAAAGCCGGGTCGAGTTGGAGCATGATTCTCACCTGCTGAGCGTGCTAGTGCGATCGATCGTGCGGGGGTGGCCCGACCACCCGGAAACCTTGTCTTGGCTGAAAATTCAGCTCGATTCTGGGGAAGCGCTGGTGCGGCAAGCGGCGGTGCTTGAACTCGCTTACAACTGGCCAGACAATCCTGAAACTTGGATGCTGCTGGAGGCTCAAGCAGAGGGCGATGAGAGTCCCGCTGTCAGGCAAATCGCTTTGCAAAAGTTAGCCCGGGGGCGAACAAATCAGTCTCAAACTTTCGAGTGGCTCAAAAGTAGAGCTCAAAAGGATGAAGATTCGCAGGTGCGGGCGATCGCCCTGGTAGAGTTAATGCGGGGATGGAAAGACGAGCCGGGAATGTTTGAGTTTTTGCGCGATCGAACTTTGAGCGATCCTGACAATCAAAACGGTTCTTTTCCTTACAATCCCAGATTTACAGCGCTCGAAGCGATTATCGAACATTATCCCGAAAATCCGGGAGTTGTGCCGTTGTTGCGATCGCTTGCAGTTTCCGACGCAGAAGAGCAAGTGCGGGCCTTAGCGGGTCGTCGGCTACGCAGCCAAGACTGGTAAACAGTGCGACCGTCTCGCTCGTGGCTCACCTTGAATTTTCCCTCTTCTCGAAACAGTGCGAGCGTCCCGCTCGCGGCCAACCGTGAATTTTTCCGACCGCAATTTTTACCTCGCGAGCAAGATGCTCGCACTGAATTTTTCCGACCGCAATTTTTACCTCGCGAGCAAGATGCTCGCACTGAATTTTTCCGACCGCAATTTTTACCTCGCGAGCAAGATGCTCGCACTCTATCAAAACCCTAATAAATTTGAGGCAAATCCATGTCATTCAAACAGCAATTCCTTCAATTACCCCTACCCAAAGATATCTATTTCATAACATTCGTTACCTAGGAAAGACTAGAATTAACTCCCGAAGCTCGACAAGTTGTTCTAGATTCTACCTTGCACTTTCACAACAAAAGATATCAACTATTCGCTGCCGTTATTATGCCAGATCATGTACATTTATTGCTTCAGCCTTTTCGTAAATCTGACTTGCAATACTGGTCAATTGGTAGTCTTCTTCACAGTATTAAAGGTTTCAGTTCTAAAGAAATTCCTAAAGTAATGAAGCATATCGGTAAAGTTTGGCAAGATGGGCGACACGATGAAATTATTAGCAACCGCCAAAATTTTATCAATACGTGGGAATATATCAAACAAAATCCTGTCAAAGCCAACTTGTCAGATACACCTCAAAAATATCCTTTTTTCTGGGAAAATGTTTGATTTTACAAACAGTGCGAGCGTCTCGC
>NZ_JAUBOV010000076.1:13596-13844 GCF_036700405.1 Microcoleus sp. T3_D1 | reverse complement strand
TCGCGGCCAACCTTGATTTTTTCCTGTTGTCGAAACAGTGCGAGCGTCTCGCTCGCGGCCAACCTTGATTTTTTCCTGTTGTCGAAACAGTGCGAGCGTCTCGCTCGCGGCCAACCTTGATTTTTTCCTCGCGAGCAAGATGCTCGCACTGATTTTTCCGACCGTAAATCTTTCCCGCGAGCAAGATGCTCGCACTGATTTTTCCGACCGTAAATCTTTCCCGCGAGCAAGATACTCGCACTGAATTT
>NZ_JAUBOV010000076.1:0-13496 GCF_036700405.1 Microcoleus sp. T3_D1 | reverse complement strand
TCCGACCGCAATTCTTTCCCGCGAGCAAGATGCTCGCACTGATTTTTCCGACCGCAATTCTTTCCCGCGAGCAAGATACTCGCACTGATTTTTCCGACCGCAATTCTTTCCCGCGAGCAAGATGCTCGCACTGATTTTTCCGACCGCAATTCTTTCCCGCGAGCAAGATGCTCGCACTCTATCAAAACCCTAATTAAAATATCGCACAGAAAACCTCCCCCATGAGCGCTCGAACACACCGTTTCATTCCCACAAAAGGCCGATCGCATACCCCACCGCTTCCCCCATTACCGAACACCGATCGCAATCCGAAGCTGTTTTCTCCCACGTGAGCAACTGTTCCCGAAAAACTTGGTATTGCTTGGCCTGCTGCACGATGCTTGCAGTTTCCGACGCAGAAGAGCAAGTGCGGGCTTTAGCCGGTCGTCGGCTTGAAGTGTTAAAGATTAACTGTTAATAATCGCTCAAAAGGCCGATCGCATACCGCACCGCTTCCCCCATCATCGAAGAACGAACGCGATCGGGCGCCGTTTTCTCCCACGCGAGCAACTGTTCCCTAAACACCGGATCTTGCTTCGCCCGCTGCACGATCGCCTGACTGATGACTTTCTTTTGAATCTGCTCTGTCGGGATACCTTGCTGCTTCAAATAATCCAACAGCCGCTGCACGCTTTCGGAGAATTTATCCGGCGTCTGAGACATCAAAATAAACGAAATTTGGCGCACCATTCGCTGGTAGATTTCCTGTCTTCTGAGCAACGCTTCCTTGTTACTCGGCTCCGCATTGTTACTAGGAACAGCCAAGTCGAGCAAACTCAAAATTTCAGCGCCCTTGGCTAAAACCTTTTCCAACATATCTGGATAAAGCTCCAAAATGCGATCGCCCAAAATCTTGCCGTTCACCAAACGGTTCGCGCTCAGCCGCAGTAAATTTTGTTCTCCCGCAGACTCAAAAAATTGAACGTTGAATTTGAGTTCGTGGCTTTCCAACTCCACCCGACGCAGCGTAAACACCAAAGCCTCCCAATTAGGAGCTTCATCAAAAAACACCTTCACAGTAGAACTGTCCTCTTGATGCTGCCGCCCCAATTCCCCCGACTCAAAATCGCGATCGACAGGAAAGCGATTTGCCGCCACTTTCGCAGTATAATCAAACCCAGTAAAAACATAGCTGCAGTCAACTCTCGACAGATCGACATCTTGAACTTGCCAATTTTGAATGCAGCAACCCGTAAGCTGCGCCCCCTCCAAATTCGTCCGAATCAAACGGCACTCAATCAAACAAGCTTCTCTTAAATCCGCCTCACCCAAAATCGCATCCATCAAATAAGCGCCACTCAAATCAGCTTTCCGCAAATCAGCACTTCGCAAATTAGCTTCGCTCAAATCAGCTCGCAGCAAATACACTCCTTGCAAGTTAGCTCGCAGCAAAAGCGCCTTCTTAAAACTCGCTTTCAATAAATAAGAACCCGCCAGATTAGCTCGACTCAAATCAGCGTTATCCAGCACCGCCTCAGTCAAATCCGCCCCCGCCAGCACAGCTCGGTGCAAGTCAGCGCCCGTCAGATTTGCCGATCGCATTTGAGCGCCATTCAAGTCAGCTTCAATCAAATTTACACCGATTAAAATTGCCGATCGCAAATTCGCTTCCACCAAATGCGCTTCCCGCAAATTAGCACCCGTTAAATTAGCACCAACAAGACTGGCGCGGTTGAGATTCGCCTCCATCAATTCCGCCTCCATCAACTTCGCGCCGTCGAGTTTAGCCCCAGCCAAATTAATTTGGTCAGATTTAACTCCTTGAAGATTAGCACCGCCCAAATCCGCTTCAGGCAACGTGGCCCAATTGAGATCTGCTGCTGCCAAACAAGCAAGGCGCAAATCCGCTTTAGCAAGATTTGCCCCGCTCAAATTTGCCCCGCTCAGATTCGCCCCAGCTAGCCCCGCACTGCGGAGATCCGCGCGCCGCAAACAAGCCCCTATCAACTTGGCATTGCTCAAAAAAGACCAGCTCAAATTAGCACCGGTCAAGTTAGCACCAGTGAGGTCTATTTCTCGCAGGTTGACACCGCTTAAACTAGCGCCGCTGAGGTCAATGTGACCAAAGTTTCGCTCTCCCTGTTGATAGCGCTGTAAAAATTCTTGTGTTTGCATTCCGCAGATTGGGGGGCTGGCAATTTAGCTGTTTTAGGACGCGCTGGCAAAGAACTTTAACTCTAAGGTGGGCACGGATGACTACCGGGCTAGGCACGGGGACACTACTTCTACTACTTACTACAAGAACTCACATTCTCCGGGTGATCCGTACACACTTTACCCCTATAGATGGCGGTTCAAAGGATTTGTGGCGTAAGTTCTATTTTTACTACCAGCTTTACAGACTTTTGTAACTTAAAGTAGCCGAGTTAATATCTGATACGCTGCCCCGCCGGAGAGTGTTTTTACTTAAAGCGCTGCAATTCTTGCTGCAAGTATTTTCCCCATTTAGTCGCTAGAGGAATTTCTGTAAAAGGAACCTGCACCGCAGCAGCATCTTTCAACAAAAATTCGAGGGCGATTGGACTTCCAGAATTCGGCGGTGAGTCTAAATCAACTGCCTGAGAGTTGACTAACAACCGCAGCGACTGCACATCTTTTAAAGAAAAAGTTTGCAAATTTACCGGCCCGCTGCGAGTAGGTTTTCCCCAAGTTAAACTGTCTTCTTGCTGACCGAGTACAGCATAAATATCGTACTTGGCTTTAGCGAATTGTTCGGCCCAGACGCGATACGCTTCCAGCTTTTGATACTCGTTCCATCCAGCCCAAGCTAGCCCAATAAAAATTGCCAGCAGCGGCAGCCACATTAAACCTCTTTCCATGCAATACCCTTGTTGAAAATAGTCCTGGTTCTGTTTATCATCTTCTCTAATGATACAATTAATTGAAGTCCTAAAACTTGCTCTGCAATTTCAACTAGAAATTAGAGCAATTTTTGATCTAGTCACAGCCACAGCCGAAAACTACCAAACGCCCGCGTGCGAGAGCCCCACAAGTCGCAGCAAGGAAAACTGGCGCTGGCGGTGAAAATTGGGTTATTGTGGTGAACACGCCTTCCCTAAACGGACGATCGGCAATGAAAAAGTTTTTCCTTCTGTGCTTATTTTTAATCGGTCTCGGCTGGGCGATTTCTAATTTCCCAGGACTTGCTACTCAAGGCACTTACGACTCGATTGTGCTGGATTTCCGCGAAGATGTCGGTAATGCCACGATCGCCAAGCAAGTAGAGGCGATCGCCCAACAGTACAAAGTCGCACCGCAACTCAACAGCGAATTCTCAGCGGGCGACAATGTATATGTAGTTAAGGGCGATCGCACTTTGCTAAACGCCCTGAGAAAATCTAATTTGGCTAAAGATACCGAATACATTGAACCGAACTTTGTCTACAGCGCTTTCGAGATTCCCAACGACCCCATGTATACCAAGCAGTGGAATCTCCGCAGCATCAATGTAGAATCTGCCTGGAACGAAACCAAAGGCAGCGGCACAACAGTAGCGATAATTGACACGGGTATTACTCCAGTCGCTGACTTAAAAGAAACCAAATTTGTACCGGGCTACGACTTTGTAAACGATCGCGCCCAAGCCTACGATGACAACGGCCACGGTACTCACGTCGCCGGTACTGTCGCCCAATCAACTAACAACAATTACGGCGTTGCGGGCATCGCCTACGAAGCAGCTTTAATGCCGCTGAAAGTCTTAAGCGGCAGCGGCGGCGGTACGGTTTCCGACATCGCCGAAGCAATTAAATTTGCTGCTGACAACGGCGCCGACGTGATTAACATGAGTCTCGGTGGTGGCGGTGAAAGTCAGTTAATGGAAGAGGCGATCGACTACGCCCACTCTAAAGGCGTTGTCATCATCGCAGCCGCCGGCAACTCCGGCGACAGTTCCGCTTCCTATCCCGCCCGCTATCCCCACGTCATCGGCGTTTCCGCCCTCGGCCCGGACGAGGAAAAAGCCTCTTACTCCAATTTCGGCGCAGGGGTTGACATTGCGGCCCCCGGCGGTTCTGAAATGGGCAAAATCCTGCAAAGTACGATCGACCCGGAAACCGGCGCCGAAGTCTTTGAAGGCTACCAAGGCACTAGCATGGCTTCTCCCCACGTTGCCGCCGTTGCAGCCCTTGTCAAGGCCTCCGGCATCACAGAACCAGACGAAATTCGCAGCGTACTCTTGCAGTCCTCGCGAAATGTCACTGAAGATCCGTTAAACCATTTTGGTTCAGGACACCTAGACGCAGCCGCAGCGGTTCAGCTAGCCCAGCGCGGAAAAATCAACTTCCGCGATTTCTTCCGCTGGCTGCGCGATAACGGCTATCTCAACCCCCGCTTTTGGATTGACGGCGGTGCAGTCGCCCTGTTGCCTAAAATTGCAATGGTGCTCGGTTCTTACCTGCTGGCTTTCTTTATGCGGAATTATTTCCCCTTCGCCTGGACTTGGGGCTTTTCCGGCGGCTTGATTGCTGGCAGTTCTGGGTTCTTCGGGCTGCGGAACTTGTTTGTATTTGACTTGCCGCAGTGGCCGCTGCGGGTGATGGGCAGTTCTATTCCCGAACTCGGCGGCGCAATTAATGGCAGCAGTATGCTGAATCCCTTTTTTGCTAGCGTTTTGATTCCTGGGATTTTGATTGCTTTGCTGTTGGGACATCAACAGTGGAAGTGGATCGCGATCGCAATTTCGATCGGTTTTGCCAGCAGTTTAGCGGTGAATGCTTTTGTGTCTCCCGCAGTCTGGGGATTGGGCACAGGTTTGGTAGCACAAACATTTTTGATTGTCAATGCTTTTCTGTGTTTCGGACTGGCGCGTTTAGCAATTAAAACAGAGGTGCGATCGGCATGAGTATTACTGTCAAGGGTGTAATTGAACGCAAAGGATTTGGCCCGGGCACTTGGGCTTTGGTGGGCGAAGATGGCGAAACTTACGAACTTAAGAATGCTTCTTCTGAGTTGAAAAAAGCTGGTTTAAAAGTCAGTGTTAAAGGTGAAGTGCGTAAGGATGTGATGACTTTTGCTATGATCGGCCCGGTGCTTGAGGTGCAGTCTTTTGAAGTGTTGTAGGTCGATCGACTAATCCAGCTTTCGAGCAAAAAAAACCCCGGCCAAAATTGGCTGGGGTTTATTAATCAGGGTGCATCTACTAATTTAATGTCCCGCCTCACATCACCTCTTTCAGGACACTTTGGCAGAATTTCCTATAATTTGTGAATCAGCTTGCGATCGCTCAAAAAAAAACCCCAAACCAAAATTGGTCGGGAGTTAATTAATCAGGGTGCATCTACTAATTTAATATCCCGCCTCACAGCACCTCTTTCAGGACAGTGTGGCAGAATTAGCGAGAATTTGTGGCTTAGCCTGCGATCGCTCAAAAAAAACCCGGCCAAAATTGGTCGGGAGTTAATTAATCAGGGTGCATCTACTAATTTAGTCTCCGGTTCGAGGTGCATCTGTTCGGGACAGTTTGGGAAAATATTTGAGAATTAGCGATTTTGGCTGTAATA
Source organism: Microcoleus sp. T3_D1 (assembly GCF_036700405.1). Taxonomy (NCBI): domain Bacteria; kingdom Bacillati; phylum Cyanobacteriota; class Cyanophyceae; order Oscillatoriales; family Microcoleaceae; genus Microcoleus; species Microcoleus sp. T3_D1. The sequence goes on along the minus strand of NZ_JAUBOV010000076.1, from coordinate 7,956 downwards.
CGCAAAAAAAAAACCCGGCCAAAATTGGTCGGGAGTTAATTAATCAGGGTGCATCTACTAATTTAGTCTCCGGTTCAAGGTGCACCTGTTCGGGACAGTTTGGGAAAATTTGGGGAAATTCGTGGTTTGGGGTGCGATCGCCAAAAAAAAACCCCAAACCAGAATTGGCGGGGAGTTAATTAATCAGGGTGCATCTACCAATTAAGCTTCCTGAGAATTCCAGCGCAATCCGGACAACCTCAAACTTTCTTCAGCATCACCGTCGATATCGCAAAAAAAAACCCCAAACCAAAATTGGCGGGGAGTTAATTAATCAGGGTGCATCTACCAATTAAGCTTCCTGAGAATTCCAGCGCAATCCGGAAAACCTCAAACTTTATTCAGCATCACCGCCGATACCGCAAAAAAAAACCCCAAACCAAAATTGGTCGGGAGTTAATTAATCAGGGTGCATCTACCAATTTAGTCTCCCGTCTCACAGCACCTCTTTCAGGACACTTTGGCAGAATTTGCGATAATTTCTGGCGAGGGCGGGCGAGATCCAAAAAAAACCCGGCCAAAAGTGGTCGGGAGTTAATTAATCAGGGTGCATCTACCAATTTAGTCTCCGGCTTCACAGCACCTCTTTCAGGACACTTTGGCAGAATTTTGGAGAATGTGTGGCGAGAGGGGGCGATCGCCAAAAAAAACCCGGCCAAAATTGGTCGGGAGTTAATTAATCAGGGTGCATCTACTAATTTAGTCTCCGGCCTCACAGCACCTCTTTCAGGGCACTTTGGCAGAATTTGGGATAATTTGTGGCCAGGGCGTGGAATCGCCAAAAAAAACCCGGCCAAAATTGGTCGGGAGTTAATTAATCAGGGTGCATCTACCAATTAAGCTTCCTGATAATTCGATCGCAATCCGGACAGTTGCATCGAATTTTTCAACAGGGCGATCGCTTGAGGATAGGCAAAATCTTAATTACAGAGTTGGGGGGCGATCGCATTTCGGGTGAATTGACCAAGCGGAGTCTGATCCGGGATTGAGTAGGGCGATAGAGTGTCTATTAGTGCCGTTTCTTTTGATTGGAAGGCGCTTTGACAGGCTCTTGTCTGTTTAAGTAGTATAAAAGCGCGATCGCTCCCCCTATCAAGATACCTACTACTACTAGACTAATAGCTATTAGTTTGGCGCCTCCCGATAAAAATACGTGAATCAACCCAAGATAAGGAACCCCTAACAAAATAGCAGTAGCTATAGTTTTTAAGGATGTCAAATTAATCTCTATTTCAAGATGCTTGTAGGGTTTTCCTTGAAATTTGTAGTGGTCTTTAGATTTATTTAGGGGGTCTGGAGGGGGGAGGAAAGGTTTTGGAGATGACATAATGTTTTATTGTATCCGCTCAATAATCCGGGGTAAATCGCTCAACGATGCACCTCAAATGACGCGACGCAAAATCGTTCCTGAGTGGGTAGTCCGCCCCGAATTATTGAGCGGATACGTTTTATTGATGATGGCTGACTAATTTTTTTAGTGACGTTGCTGTCAAGCCGGCGGATGTTGGGGAAAGGGCTCGCTCACCCCAACAGATAGATAATCTAACTTCAACCCAAGAGCAAAAAAATCAACAGATGAACGTTTAAAGTTGAGCAGAAGATAGAGGAGTGCTGGCCCAAAACACTTCTAATTTATCCATCACTTTAGCTACACTCTCTGTTACCGTTTCCCTATCCGTGATGCATTCTACTGGCGGGTGCAAGGGTGGTTCGTAAGGATCGTCAATGCCAGTAAAACCTCGAATCTCACCGGCACGAGCTCTCTTGTAAAGTCCCTTGACATCTCGCTGTTCGCAAACTTCGAGGGGAGCTTTCACATAAACTTCAATAAAGTTACCAATTTGGTGTCCGACTTCCTCCCTGACATCGCGGTAGGGTGAGATGACTGAAACCAAAACAATTACACCGTTCCTGGTCAAAAGATCGGCGACAAAGCCAATGCGGCGGATATTTTCATCGCGATCGGCTCTGCTGAAACCTAAATCTCTCGTGAGGCTTTTGCGGACGATATCGCCATCTAAAACTTCTACTTTGTATCCCTGCCGCCGTAAAATTTTGGCTAGTTCAGTAGCGATCGTACTTTTGCCTGCCCCGCTTAAACCCGTGAACCACACGGTAACGCCATCCTGCTGCATATCTAATTCCTTCCTTAAAATGTAATGTGTTCTGTGCCAGTTAACTGTCGATAAAATCCTGTATTCGCTGCTGGGGAACTGGCGATCGGTTCTTTATAGTTATTCTTTCGGGGGTTAGCTGTCCGATCCGGGTTAATTTTGGCGAAGATGTGGGTTTGGGGTGGTTGTAGAGGCGGAGAAAGGGGCGATCGTACTTCTTAATATAAAAATCAACAGCTTCTTTCCGGTGCAGCATTCCCAGGTCTGGTATTAAGTGGTGAGCTTTACAGTTAATCCTTAGCAATTTCATGTGCGCTACCACCGGGACACCCAGGTGAAGCGCCATTATCCCAACACCTATGCCAACACAGACCCAAACACCGATAGTTAGCGTAATTATTCCTGTTTATCAAGGCGATCGCTTTCTTGCTGAAGCAATAGAAAGTGTCTTGAATCAAACCTACACGAACTATGAAATGATCGTCATAAATGACGGGTCCACTGATAATAGCGACGACGTGTTGTTGCCTTATTTGGATAAAATGCGCTATGTGTATCAGAAAAATCAAGGAGTAGCAGCAGCGCGAAATCTGGGTATCCAGATGGCTAAAGGTGAATTCATTGCTTTCCTCGATCAGGATGATTTCTGGTTAGCTGACAAGCTAGCACTACAGGTAGCTTGTTTTCAAGCGCAGCCCACATTAGGGATAGTACATAGTGGCTGGCAGCGGGTTAACGTGCTGGGAAAAGCTATCGTAAATGTAGAACCTTGGCACAAGGCGTCAGAGTTAAATTTAAGGGCTTGGTTGCATTGGAAACCCGTGCTTCCTAGTGCCATGATGTTTTCCCGTCAGTGCTTAGAACGTGCTGGTGGTTTTGACACTCGATTTACTCAGTCCTCTGATGTAGATATGGTACTCCGTTTAGCACTGATGGGCTGTGAAGCAGCGTGGGTTCCCCAAATTACTACCTGCTACCGCCAACATGAATGCAACACGATGAACAATAGCATAGAACAGGCAGAATCACTCTATGCAGTAATAGATAATTTTTTTTCAATACCAGACCTGCCAAGTCATATCCGCTTATTAGAGAAAGAGGTTCGCTATCAAACTTTAGTATGGATTGCTTGGTATTTATACTCCACAAGTTATTTACCTCAGATGAAGGGTTACCTAGAGCAGTCATTGAGTTATACTCCTTATTACCGCACTAAGACAATTTATGATTGGCTAAAAAAATTTGGCATATATGCCATTGATCGTGGCTGTATTTTCGATGTGAGAGCCCTGACAAATTCGCAAGAGTGGCAACAGTTAATTAGCGTGTTAATTAACGGATTTTTAAATCCTTTACCTGTATTAGATACAAACCATTTTAGTTTCTTTAGTCCTCCACCCAAAAAGATAGGTGAGTCTTGCATCAAATTGCCGACGACTGATTCAATTATTCCAGAAGGAGATGCCACAGGTTTTTGGCAGCATGACGGGTGGGCTGGCAGTGAGGTCAGTGCTTACTTCCGTGCTAAAAAAAAGGTCTGTCGAGTTAAACTAATTGGCTATATTCCCGTACATCACGCTCCCTTAACTAAGATAACTATGACAGTTGACGAACAGTTAGTGAGTCAGGAAGTTGGCCAAGGTTCATTATTTTGCCTGGAAGTACCTGTAACAATTGATGCAGAAGATTATTTTCAGCTTTCAATTGTTGCGAGTGAGACAATGAGCGGAGTAAGAGCGGGTCTCAATGAAGATGTTAGGGAATTAGCGTTTGTATTAAGTGAGATTCGCTGCGACCCTGCAAATTAAATTCCAGAAAAAAATATTGCTCTAACTAAAAATACTCAATCACATCAAAAAACAGATCGGAACCCCGTAAAGGTATTGAATTTACAGCTTTTCAGTTTTTTTGTGCTGTTGAATTATCATTCTATCTGTATAATACATTGTGAATCGAGTTAACTCGATAGCAATTTCAGATTTGTCGGCTCGTGCGTTAAGTCATATGCTCATTAAGAAGAAAAGGATGTTAATATTATGAAGCGAATTATTTTAATTCACCATCACATTTTCAAAAACGCGGGAACTTCGTTTAACTATGCACTGAACCAAGCATTTGGAAAACAGTTTATGGAGTACGACCTTCCGGGGGGTCAGCTAGTTTCCCCAGCAATTTTGGAAGAAGCGATCCAAGCAAATCCTCAAGTGAAGGCAATTTCGGGTCATCACATAGCTATGCCGACTCCACAAGGGGAAGATTTTCAAACAATTTCTTCGGTTCTGATTAGAAAACCCCTCTCTCGCATTCGATCTATCTATAATTTTGAGCACAAGCAGAAAGCGGAAACAGCGGGTGCAATTAAGGCGAAAGAGTTAGATTTTAAAGGATTTGTGCTTTGGCGTTTAGAAACCTCTCCGATCGTTTTCTGCAATTATCAAACCTACTATTGTTCGAGAACAGAACTGATGAAGCCGAAGTATTCTCCTACTGAAGCGGATTTGAAGTTGGCGATCGAGAATTTGAAATCAGCGGCGATCGTGGGGACAGTAGAACAGTATAATGAAACGTTGGCGATCGCCCAAACCTGTTTGCAAAAATCTTTTGAAGATGCGGCGATCGCTCTGGCACCTGTTTCTTTAAATATCAGCTCGAAGGGGGTAGCTTCTGATGAGGAGATTCGGAACAAGCTGGTAAAAGATTTAGGAGAAGATTTGGTCGCTCGTTTGGAAGAAATGAATCAGTTGGATAACGCTCTTTATCAAGTTGTTAGTTCTATGTTGAAGGCAAATCTTCAAGCATAAATTTAGAGCGCTATTCAACCAAAATCTACTACCAAAACAGAAAAAGAGCCTCAACAAATGTTAACTCAAGACGACTTTCAAACCCGGATTAAATATGTTATATAATCCCCACCTCCAAGTTTTACTGTCAAGTGTTTATTACCTAATTTTTTGCTAAATAAAGCCCAATAATTGATGGGAAATAAGTATGGTACAGGAGGAGGAAGTATCTGGTATGAATTCAAACCAACTAGACACTAAGAAGCATCCAAGCTGCTCGATCGAAACTTCAGATACTTTAGACATATAGCCTTTCTGAGGTAGGTGAGGTACAGAGAAAGGCTCTTCAATCCTTAAATTCAAAGAATCAGGTGCACCTCATGTTGGTGAGAACCGTTATAGATCAGAAAAACTTTGTAGGACTTGCTTAAAATGAAAAAGTGTTTGGTATACGGAAACTGTCAGGCGATGGCGCTAAGAAGCTTTCTCTCAAAGCATCCGAATTTCACATCATTTTATGAAGTGATAGAGATTAAGCCTGTTCATTTGCTGACTCAGGGGGATGTCGCTCCCTTAGAAAAAACAATTGCTGAGATTGAGCTTTTCATACACCAACCTGTTTCAGACAACTACAAAGGTATTCATCAACTATCAACTAACTACATCAAGAGTCAACTCAAGTCAAGCTGCCAAACTATTTCTTTTCCGGTAGCATACTTTACTACGTACAATCCAGAGATTACATATTTAAAGAACAAGAATAATATAGTTCTTAGTAAGCCATTTCCGTATCATGACTTGAATATCTTGAAGCTTTATGCGAAGGGAAAGAGTATCGATATGACGATCGAGGAGATAGGGGGAGAGGCATTTTATAGCGCTGAATACTTACAAGAAAACTTGAGTGCCACTCTGCGTAACTTGGCAGCCAGGGAAAAAAACCTTGAAGTCAAGATATCCGCATTTATTCAGGAGAACTTCAGAATCAAGAAATTATTTCATACATTCAATCATCCCAGCGCCGTAGTTTTAGAATATATTCTCAATTCTATATTCGATCTACTGGGAATTCAGCGGGGAAAAAATTTTTTTGAACTATTTAGAAACTCTGATGTTCTGGCGCAGACTTCTTTTTCGATCTATCCTTCTGCGGTTAAAATTCTAGGTTTATCTTTTGGTTCAAATTTGGATTACCGCATCGAAAAACAAGTGTTTACACAAAGAGAGGTCGTAAGTTCTTTTTTTGAGTTTTATGATACACATCAGCAAGAAATTTCTGATTTTATTGCACATACTTCTCTCACACCTTGACAATCTAGAGAGATGTTTCGCAAGTAATTTAACTTTGGAGGTTGATTCGATATGCAGTTAAAAAAAGTTCAAAATATCAGTGACTTTGGCTTTCTATATGTTGCTTTTGGGCAGAAATATATGCAGGAGTCCATCGACTCTGCAAATTCACTCAAAACTGCCATGCCTGAAGCACAAATTGTTATCGTCACTGATGATTCTTCTGCTAAAAATTTTGCAGGCAAGCCGCTCGAAATATTCGACCGCATCCTCCCAATGTCCTCACTTAAAACCGATATTCATCCCGGATATCACGGTTATCTTAACAAAATTAGAGGCATGAGAATGAGTCCATTCCAATTCACCATGTTTGTGGATTCAGATACCTATATTGCTTCCTCTGTCTGGGAAGTTTTTTCCTCTTTACATCAATACGATATAGCTGTGGCGATCGCGCCGCAAAAAGCATCAGTACCGTTTATGTCCTCAGAAAAATTCTTAGAAGGATATACAAGGCAACACTTATTTTCTACTGCTTTGAATACAGGTATTCTGTGTTATAAAAATACAGAAATTGTAAATTCTTTTCTTGATAATTGGGAATTGACTTACATCAAAAAAGTTCCTCCTAACAATTTCTACAATCGGTATTACAGCGACCAGACTGTGTTTTGTGAAGTTTTAGACTTATCAAACATTCGACCAATGATTTTGGCAACTGAGTATAACTTTCGCCTCGGCTTACCTCAGACTGCACAAGGGTTAGTCAAAATTTTTCACGGTCGCCCCAAGCAAGGGTGGCAGCGTCATGCAGCATTGGTGAATAGCTATGAAGGGTATCGAATTTACTTTCCCAATGTTGCGTTAATGTGTATGGATATGCAGGAAGGTTGCTATGAAATCAGACCTTATTCCGAGCATTCCAAAATAGAGCGAGTTCCTTACGGACACTTGAATCGGCTTTTAAATAAAACTGTTAGTAACTGTTAGCAACTGTTAGTAACTGTCAGTAACTGTTAGTATGGAGGAGTAATCTGAATGTCATTTCCATTGTGGTATATCGAGAAAAAGTTGGGATACCCCCTTCCTAAAGGGATTATTCATGTAGGGGCAAATGAAGGTCAAGAGTTTGAGGCTTACCAGGCTGCAAATCCTAATATAGTTTTATGGATAGAACCTATTCCGACTGTTTACGAAAAGCTTTGCCAGCGAATTTCTGCTGATAAATCTCATTATGCTGTCCGACACTGTTGCTCGGATGTGAGTAACAATGAAGTGGTTTTTAACATAGCTAACCTGGGAGGATTGGCTTCTAGTATGCTTCCCCTAGGAGCATCTATGCAAAAGTCTTATCCAGGTATCTGCTATGTAAACTCTTTCAAAATTTTGACTAGAACACTAGATAGTATTCTAGAAGAGAGTTTTGCTGAGTCTCAATTCGATCTACTGGTTATGGATACTCAAGGTGCTGAACTAAAAGTTCTTCAAGGCGCTCATCAATTGCTAAAGCGCGTTCGCTATGTCTACAGCGAGGTTAGTGAATACCCTTTATATGATGGAGGCTGTACTCACGAGCAAATTGATAGTCTTTTGAAGCTCTACGGTTTTAAGCTGAAAAACCTTGCTATTAATGGCAAAGATTGGGGAGATGCTCTGTAAGTAGGTAGGCGGGAAAAAACCAATCTATGTAACAAAATATTAAGTTACCTAATTGGAGTTAAACTTAAGACGTT
>NZ_JAUBOV010000075.1:0-39130 GCF_036700405.1 Microcoleus sp. T3_D1 | reverse complement strand
CCCGCCCGTCCTTTTTGGACGGGCGGGACGCCCATCCCACTTTCAAGAGTGGAAGTTATTTAATTCTCATTCCTTACCACTAACCTTAACTTATCAGAATAGCTCTTTAAGTGCATCAGCCTTGCTATCGCTAACCAAAATCATTTATTATTGATGTTAATTGTGTTATACTGAATTCATACAGACGCAAAAACCATGCTAAGTGAATCTTCGCGCTTTGTTTACGGCGATGAATTAATTACCGCAACAGAATTGAACCAGCAACCGAATCGAGTTCTAGATTTGGCGATGGAGCACCCTGTCACTATCACTCGCAACGACCAGCATTTTGCTTTACTGCGCCGGGAAGAGATGACGTTGTGGGTCAAAGCTGCGACGCTTTCTTTGACTGTATTTGAAGTGACTGCCGCTGCTTACCGGCTGCGATTGGGAGAAGCGATTAGTTCAGAAAATCCCTATCACTGGCTGACAGCATTTGACTCAGATGAACTCAGCGAATTGATTGCTGAATTAGAAAAAGCTTACCGACTGGCTGAGTCGGAATCTGGCGCGTGGAATCAGATTGAGATTGTAATTCATGAATGGCATGAAAGCGCTAAAGCAATTTCTAGCCCGGAACTCGCAGCAGCTTTCAGCGATGAAATTGACGAAGTTTTGCTGACACCACCTCAAATAGAAAGCACTACTGAATCGACTCAGGTATGACGCACACTCCACCCACTCCAGACGATTCAGAAAGCGGGGTTTCCTCTGAAGAACTTTCCGCACCTGTACCCGTGCTTTCCGAGTTGGTAATCTCGCCTGAAGAAGCACTTACAGCACCCCGAACATCCCTATCTACTCAAGAAAATGCAGCCGAAATTATCGCGCAATTGCCTGAATCGCCCTGGTTAGTAGTAGCAAAAAACCGACGGGTTAACCGGGAGTGGGAAGCTTTATTGTTACGTGTCCCTGAAAATGCTCGTCGCTGCTATCAAGATTTATGTACTAGCCCGATGGTGAGAAAACCGAGGAGAGTTTTTCCGTTAAAAGGCAAACTTTATCAAGGTGCGTGGGAATATGAAGTAACAAGTTCAGACAGAGTATTTTATGTACCGGATGAACACAAACGCAAGGTGCTTGTTTATTACGCGGGAACCCATCCTAAATCAGCACCAACTCCTCCGTAAATAAACCAGACTATTTCAGCAGACTTGTCTATACAGAAAGCATTGACACAATGACAGTGATTTTCCCAAACAGAACTTACGCACAGGTGGCCAGAAACCGGGTTTTTTGAGGATATCCTTCGCTGTACTCCACAGATTAAGTAAAAAACCCGGTTTCTTTGTCGGGAGTGCATCCACGAGTGCCAAAAATAAATCGAGTCACCAGAGGCGACCAAAAAAGTGAAAAAGACAAAAGAGTAAAGAGCAAAAGAGCAAAAGAGCAAAGAAGAGCCCTCGCGGGAGACACACCACAGAAACGGAGACTACGCAGAAGCCACAGCCACGCGAAAACCGACGCTCGAGGCACTATCGACCGCCGAATCCCAGCCACGAAAGGCACCACGGCAAGTGACCGCATTGTTGTTCCAGGAACCACCACGCCGCACTCGGTTATTATCTGTTCCGGTTTCCCAAGAACTTCCGTCAGTCGGTGCGCCGTTATAATTATCGTGCCATTTATCGCTGCACCATTCCCAAACATTGCCGTGCATATCGTATAAACCAAAAGCATTCGGCGGAAAACTCCCGACATCTGTTGTTTGTTGACGATAAAGTCCCTTCGGTGCAGCACCGTAGGGATAAATGCTATTATAATTAACTAAATCTGGCGTAATTGTGTCACCAAAATGGAAAGGTGTTGTAGTTCCAGCGCGACAAGCATATTCCCATTCCGCTTCCGATGGTAAGCGATAAGTCTTCCCTGTTTTTTGAGTAAGTTTACGGCAGAATTCTACAGCCTCATCCCAATTTACATTTTCTACTGGACGTTTCGCACCTTTGAAATCAGAATCAGATGGGTTGTTTCCCATCACCGCTTCGTATTGTGCTTGAGTGACTTCATATTTACCCATAAAAAAAGGAGAGATATTCACATTATGCTGTGGCCCTTCATCGTTATCTCGTTCTGCTTCCGTACTGGGGGAACCCATCACGAAACTGCCACCTGGAATTGCTACCATGTCTATAGTGATGCCATCAGCGAGATTATCTGTAAAAACCCGTGCTTGTCGTTGACTGTGGTTGGTAATTTGTCCCGTTGAGTTGACTGTCACCGTTTCAAAATCAGAGGAAGATTTGTTGTTCAACAAATTTTGACTCAGCAGGGCTAATACAAATCCTCCCCCAGCAAAACCCGCTAATTGTAATAAACCTCGCCTTGTCGTATTAGTTGAAATGATTGTCGGGGGAACAGGTGGTGGCGGCGCAGGAGTTGGTGTCGCCGGTGGTGGAGATAAAGATAAAAGTGCTTGCAAAGCTTCCCCTGCATTTTGATAACGCTGACTAAAACGGTCACGCACCATTTTATCTAAAACATTCGCTAAATTATTACTAACTTGTGCCTGATTTCGCCAAACCACTTCCCCTGTCTGTTGATCTTCTGGTAAATTAACAGGATGTTCACCCGTTAATGCTTGAATCCCAATCATCCCCACTGCATAAATATCGCTACACAGTTTAGGTTTGCCGTTCGCTTGTTCGCTGGGCATATAACCCGAAGTACCAATGCCAACGGTGAAGCTAGTTTGTCCTTGAGCATTAACAACCATCGTGCCAATTTCCTTGACCGCCCCGAAATCAATCAAGATAATTTTACCATCTTGGCGACGCATTAAATTATCAGGTTTAAGATCGCGATGAATCACCTTTTGCTGATGAACAATGGCTAAAACTTCTAAGATATCGTGCAATAATTTAATAGTATGGGATTCGCTTGATTTTTTACCTAGAATCAGTTCTTTGGTAAGGTCATGTCCTTCGATAAAATCTTGCACCAAATAAAATTTGCCCTTTTCCTCAAAGTGGGCGAAAAGGCTGGGGATTTGGTCGTGTAGCTTACCCAATTTATGCAGGGTTTGGGCTTCTTTATCGAATAAGCGTTTGGCCATTAGCAAAAGGCCAGGGTCAGCGTTTTTCGGTTTAAGATGTTTGACAACGCACTGGGGATGTCCGGGTAGGTCTAAATCTTTGGCTAGGTAGGTGTGGCCAAAACCGCCTTTCCCCAAGAATTTGATAATTTGATAATGATTGCGGAGGGTACGACCCAGCATAGTTTTCAGGGAATGCAGTGGAAGTTAGGATATATTGTCGCACAAAAAGTAATGAGATGCTTAAACTCAGAATCGTTTCCACAATTGTACTGCTAGTTAGTGCCTGTTGTTCATCTCCCGCACAGGCGCAAAATCCTGCACAAATAAAGCAAAATAACTCTTTAGTTCAAGTGCAGCTAATGCGAGAACAAATTCTCAATGCTTGCGCGATCAATCGGGCTGAAACTTTGGCAAATCCTTTTACGGATGTGCCATCAAATCACTGGGCTTACAAAGCTGTTTTGACCATGTATTATTGCGGCGCTTACCGAGAAGCAACCCCGCCTGTGTTTCCGACATCAGATACTGACAACACTAATTCCAGGAATCGCAGGTGATTTTAGCTTTGGCTTCACCACAATTTGCACATCGCACCCTAAAGCATTTAAAAACCGAAACAACCTTTCTGTAGAAAAACCTGTCAGTTTCCCTCTCATCAAAGCTGAAACTTTGGGCTGGTCAATTCCTAATACTTCTGCTGCTTGAAGTTGATTCAGTTTCCTTTGAGTAATTATCTGATTTATCTGGCGCACCAGTTCAGCCTTCATGAGCATTTCATCCGCATTAGGCATACCCAAATCCGCAAATATATTACCACTACTAACTTGAATATCCATCTCCTTACTCATGATTTCCCCCTTTTTTACCTAGTCTTAGTTATTCCTGAAAAAGTAGTGATAAAAAGCCGTATATTTCCACCTTATTTAGAAAAATAAGCACATCTTATCACTACTAGTTTCATTTTTACTTACTCTTGAACTCTTCGTAATGCTCTTGAGCTCGTTTTAGCCTTTCTTGGATTAACGTAATATCCTGTTGTGGTGTAGCAATTCCTTTTTTTGACTTTTTCTGAAAAGCGTGCAAAACATACACTGTATCTGCAAATTTTACCGTGTAAACGGCTCTATAGGTATCCCCATCATGGTCATCGGTAATTTCCAAAACTTTGGCACTTCCAAATCCTTTGAGAGGTTTAGCAGATTCGTATTTATCTCCTGTTTGTGCTAGATATAGAGCATAGCCCATGATGTCATGTACCTCTTCAGGAAATTCTCTAAAATCTTTCAGAGAGCTTCCCATCCATACAACAGTTTTGAGTGATATTTGTGTCATGTTTACCGTACATTTTTTTTCTCATACACCGATTTCTTTTTAGAGCTATACTTTTATTATGCTAGATTTAGCATAATGTGTCAAGAGTTATTCTCAAATAAATATCAATATTAAAACTCAGCCCGAACCGTAAACGAATAATCCCCGCCCGGTTCAAGCTGATAATCCCATTTTTCCAGAAAACGGTGCAGCGGTTCCTGAATCAATGCCCTACCCTGAGAAGGCTCAAGAATCAGTGTTTTTTCTGACGTGAAACGCCACTGAAACTGCCATTCAAAATTGCCGGCAGTCACTTCACCCTCTATCGTGCCTTTTTGCCAAGATTGGCCAGTAACCCGGACATATGCAGTTGTTTCGGGCAAACGTCTCGAACTCACCTTTTTGTTTCCGCGTTTGTTTCTGCAATTGTGCGACTATTGTAAAGGCTCATGGCTTTTTCTACTCCTTGGTGCAGACTTAGTTCCACAGCTTCTACAACCAGTTTAAGCACTTTCTCTACTAACTGACTTTCCTCTGAGGAAAATTTTCCTAAAACGAAGGAAATCGTATCTTTCTCATTTTTAGCAGCATCGTTTTGAGGTTTGCCGATGCCAATCCGCAAGCGGGGAAATTTGTCTGTGCCCAAATGAGAAATTGTCGATTTCATGCCGTTGTGTCCGCCGGCAGAACCGGCAAGCCGCATTCTCAATTTCCCGATCGGCAAATCCATATCATCGTATACTATTAACACCGACTCCGCAGGTATTTTGTACCAATCCGTCGCCGCCCGAATCGCTTGACCCGACAGATTCATGTAAGTTAGAGGTTTCAGCAAGCGGATTTTTTGTCCCCGCAGCCGGTTTCCCTCGCCAAATATGCCTTGAAATTTGCGATTTTCCGACAGGGAAATCTGCCAAGATTTAGCCAAGGCATCGACAGCATTAAAGCCGATGTTGTGTCGGGTGCGATCGTATTTAGGTTCGGGATTTCCCAAGCCAACTATTAACTGGGGAATCACTAACTCCGCTGGTGTTTCCGACTTCTGAGTGTTGTTCATTTAACTGTCTGTGCTATCTTCCTTGGGAGTAGCCGCCGTGAGTTTTTCAGTTGCCGGTTTGCTGCTAGTTGCTACTGCTTCTTCTAACTGCTTAGCTTCCCGCGTGAATTCCGACTCAAAATCCCGCGAAGCATCTTGAAAGCCCCGAATTGCTTTCCCCATACTCCGGCCGATTTCAGGTAATTTTTTCGGGCCAAATACCAATAGGGCGATCGTAAAAATAACGGCCATTTCGGGCAAACCAATGCCAAAAATATTCATGGTTTTTCTCCAGCAATTTGTTTAGTTACTTCTTGTTTATTTATGGCAAAAGTAATCGGAAAGGGTAAGGAAAAACGGGAAAACTTAGCTTTTGCCCTTTCTCCTAAACCCTAAGCTTTTACTTTTAGCCTTACTGTTTTGCGATCAATTTTTAGCGGCCTAGGCTCGACCAATCCATATCCACACTCTCCAGAATCAGAGAAGAGTTGTAGATTTGCAAAATAATCAACAAGAACACGAAAAACAGTCCAATGAACACGCTCATCAATAGCGTGGTTCCCCAGCCGGGGGCTACCTTGCCGTATTCCGAGTTAAGGGGTTTGAGTATATCTCCTAACCAAGTCCGTTGTGCCATAAGTCACCTGCAATGAATCTCTACAGAAAAGTTTGACATATTTCTACCGCTAATTGCGATCGCAATTTCTCAGAAATGCTGCAGGGGGACTCGGAAAACGGGGAGTGGCGGTTGGCTGCCATACCGTACAGCGCCTAAAATCACGAGACTTTCAGACGGATTGTTATTTTTTGTAATATTATAGAGTGGAGCACTCATAATCGATCAAAAATATGGAACCTGCAGCAGTTCTTGGCATTTCACTGGGCGTGTGTCTGGTGGCAATCACCGGATTCTCGATCTACACGGCTTTCGGCCCTCCCGCTAAGGAATTGAGAGATCCTTTTGAAGAACACGAAGACTAAAGAAGAAGGAAGGCACAACACGGATTCGGACACGGATACACGGATGAATTTAAGTGTGTTTCCAGATATCTCCTATTCTCTGTCTCTCCCTCTCTCCCTGGTAGATATTCTTCTAGGGGTGGGAAGGGAGTGATGCTGTGGGGCGATCGCCTGTCGCCTACTCGTCAATGGTATATTTTTCATAAATACAGTAAATCTCTATTCCATTTAAGCTAAAAATTATCAAGTTTCAGGGCAAAGCATAATGGGCAATACCTTTGGGCATTTATTTCGGATATCGACATTTGGGGAATCTCACGGCGGCGGTGTGGGAGTCGTAATTGATGGTTGCCCGCCCCTGGTGTCGATCGACGCATCGGAAATTCAAGCCGAACTCGATCGCCGCCGCCCTGGCCAAAGCAAAATTACGACACCTCGCAAAGAAGCAGATACCTGCGAAATTCTGTCGGGGGTGTTTGAAGGCAAAACTTTGGGAACGCCGATCGCAATTTTAGTCCGCAATCAAGACACTCGCCCCCAAGATTACGGCGAAATGGCGACAACTTACCGCCCTTCCCACGCTGATGCTACCTACGATGCCAAGTACGGAATTCGTAACTGGCAAGGCGGAGGTCGCAGTTCGGCGAGAGAGACAATAGGTAGAGTAGCAGCAGGGGCGATCGCTAAAAAAATTCTCAAACAAGCAGCAGGAGTCGAAATAGTCGGCTACGTCAAACGCATCAAAGACTTAGAATGTGTCGCCGACCCGGACACTGTTACCTTAGAACAAGTAGAAAGCAATATCGTCCGCTGTCCAGATGCCGAATGTGCCGAAAGAATGATTGAACTGATCGAAAAAGTTCGCGACAGCGGAGATTCGATCGGCGGTGTAGTCGAATGCGTCGCCCGCAACGTACCCAAAGGGCTGGGAATGCCCGTATTCGACAAACTCGAAGCCGACTTGGCCAAAGCCATCATGTCCTTGCCCGCCAGCAAAGGCTTTGAAATTGGTTCGGGGTTTGCTGGGACTCTGCTCAAGGGCAGCGAACATAATGATGAATACTATACTGATGATAAGGGTGTAATTCGTACAGTGACGAATCGCTCTGGCGGAATTCAGGGTGGCATTGCTAACGGCGAAAATATCATTTTGCGGGCGGCATTCAAGCCGACTGCGACAATTCGCCAGCAGCAGCGCACAGTTACCCGAGAAGGCGAAGAAACGCTGCTGGCTGCCAAGGGACGGCATGACCCTTGCGTTTTGCCAAGAGCTGTGCCAATGGTGGAAGCGATGGTAGCTTTAGTTTTGTGCGATCATCTGCTGCGCCATCACGGACAATGTGGAACCTTAAAGCCTGAATTTTAAAATGGAAATCAGCTTGTCCTCAGTAGCGGCAACTCCCGTTGATTGCCCTCAACCCTCCGAATCAATAAAAGGTATAGATGATTTTGTAGTACAGTTCTGGGGCGTGCGGGGCAGTGTTCCGACACCCGGACAGGAAACTGTTCGCTACGGCGGCAATACTTCTTGTTTGGAAATGCGAGTCGCTGGCAAACGCTTGATTTTTGACGGCGGAACAGGCTTGCGGATGCTGGGAGACCAGTTGGTGCAAGAAATGCCCGTGCAAGCTTATATGTTTTTTACTCACTATCACTGGGATCACATTCAAGGGTTCCCGCTGTTCGCCCCAGCTTTCATCCGCGGCAATAGCTTTGATATTTACGGGGCGACTCCGCCGGATGGAGATTGCATGAAAAGGCACTTCGTAGAACGGGTGCTCCACTCGAATTCGCCGATACCGCTGATGGGTTTGCAGGCAGATTTGAATTTCTACGAACTCAATCACAACCAGACGATGATGCTGGACGATATTGAGATTAGGACGGGTTCTCTGAATCACCCCAATACTGCTATGGGATATCGGGTGACTTGGCAGGGACGATCTGTGGTTTATTGTTCGGATACTGAACATTTTCCCGATCGACTAGATGAGAATGTCTACAATTTAGCCCTCGACGCTGATGTGCTGATTTACGATGCGATGTACACAGACGAGGAATACCACAACCCCAAGTCTCCGAAGGTGGGTTGGGGACACTCGACTTGGCAGGAAGCGGTGAGAATGGCTAAGGAGGCCCGCGTGAAACGAGTGGTGATTTTTCACCACGATCCGGCTCACACTGACGATTTTCTCGATCGGATCGCCGAAGATGTGCAAATCGCTTTTCCGAAGGCAGTCATGGCCCGCGAGGGTCTAATTTTGCCGATCGGCTTCTGAACATTTGCCCTTGTGAGATCGATCGAACCATCAACCGATCGAACCCTAATTGTTATGTGAATATGTGGATCTGGTCTCGCGCCCCGATCCACAATTTTTTTTAATATGCAGCAAACTCTTAACTGCATGGTATAATTCTTGCTTGTTAAGTTTTTAGGCACAGTATTTAAGGTTTTTTTTATTCTTCAACCGCGTCCGCAAGACGCCAAGACGTAAGATAATTGGAGGATTGCCCAGGGTGAAAAGGAGACAGTTTTGAATGTCAACAAACACGGGGAGGCGAGGATCTCGCACGCCTGAGTGCTAGTCACAGGCCAGTAGACTTCCAGAAGCCTTGTTACAGATTAATTATTAAGGACAAAAACTGAAGTTATAGCTCGGATCAAATAAAAGCGCGATCGGTTTTTTGGGCTCATGAATATTGACAACTCTCAAAAGCTAATAGCTTTTAGGTACAAACTGAGAAAATTTTCAGCAGTCAATTGGACTAACCAGAAATAAACGATCGCTCTGGCGTTTGGCAGTAGCTGCGGCAAGCGAATGTTATGACTTGACTATCAAAATGGGAAATTTACGTTTTAGATCTTCAGCAAATCAATACAGATGGATTGCCCTAGGCAGTTTTGCTGTAATTATGGGTATTTCAGGCGCCCTGGCCTACCGCCTCGCCCCGCCCCCCGGATTCATGGCTCAAGGCACTCTCACTTCTAATAATCCGCCCGTCAAATTTTCGACCACGGGCACGACAATTCTCAAGCAGGGAGAGCAACTCACGCCGGAGGTTCTCCTAGCAGATAATGTTGTCAAAGCAGTGGCAGATGCAGTTAAGCTCTCGCCCCAGCAAGTTCGACAAAATGCTAGTGTCAAAATTTCTAAGCCGGAACAACCCCTAGAAATTTTGGTTGGGTATCGCTCGCTCGATCAGGATCAAGCAATCCAAACGGCGGATATGTTGATGAAGGGCATGGTTGAAAAAAGCCGCCTGATTAACAGATATCGGTGGCAATCAGTCAATCAGTCGCTCAACCAACGCTTGGCACAAGTCACTCAAGACCTGAAACAAGCTCAGCAAAAACTCGACCAATACGAAAGAGAGCGCGCTCGCCTGTTGCAGCAAATGAAGCTTCAGCAAGACTTTTACAACAAAACTCAGCTTGCAATGGCGGATACGCAAGCGTCGGAAAAAGAAATGGTTAGCAGTTTGGCCGCCGCTACAGTGCCGCAAATTGTGGCGACGCCCACGAGCGATCCCACAGTGCCTCTGATTTTGGGAATTGGCTTGCTGTTAGCGATTTTGGTCAGCCGCGGTTTGATTCCTTCGGTGGCGGATTGGAGGTACAAAGCAGCTTTTCAGCGAGAAGAGAGCGAAAGGCTCCAAAGTGCTTTGTACCGACTGATCAAAGAAGGCCGGGGCGAAATCACTCTGGTGCGGTTTGCGATGGAGACGCGGCTGTCGCCGGATGTCGCTCAGCGTTTTTTGAACCAACAAGCTGAAGTCTTTAATGCCAATTGCGAAATTAAAGATGACGGCAGCATCTTGTATCACTTCCACATTTAAAGGGCTGCGGGCGATCGCGCTTCACAGAAAAATTTAGCCGATCGGGCCGTCACTGCTCGATCGGCTTGTTTTTTTCTTAATCTGATATCTTGCACCATTGTCAGCAACAGGCAAGATGCCTGTTCCACAAGAAAATTTATATTTTGTGGAACAGGCATCTTGCCTGTTCATAAAAAACTAATTGAGAATGGTGCAACATCTCAGTTAATAGGACTTATATCAGGTTCGGTCGATCGACTATCCCCCTCTAGGTAGGCGCGGGTTTACGGGATCTATAACTTATACTACTACTACAGATTTGGGTCAACCCGCCGACGCGAGCTGGCGTGGCGGTGATTTGACCCGACATGATATTACGCTCAACCCGGTTTCTTAGCTTGTAGGATGCCCCGGAGCTAAAAATTGCTCGATCGACAGAGGTGTTGACTAACCTAGAACACCCGAAGATTGTGCCAGTGCGTCCCAGACTGGCTAAAAAATATTTTTTTTGTGTTCCGCTTGCTTTTTGCTTAAATATATGTGCAATTATAAAAAATAAGTAAATCTACGGTTGCTTTTTACCGGACTTACCGGATTAAGGGTACTTTATCCTTAAATATTTCTTAAGGTAGAACTCAACTCAGTAGAAATGCTGTAGTATAGAACAATAAGCGATTCAGGGATGTTATGTAGTTTCACATCAGAAACTCGATCGGGCAAAAGCCTAGAATCAAACTCCCCGACAGAAAGGATACATTTTCACATTGAACTTTTGTAATCACCTAGAGGCTAAATCATGATTTTGGGAATAATTGGTTCTTCTTTCCTAGCTTACTTTTTGCTAATGTCGGTCGCTAATTACGGCGACACTGGAATGTAGATTAGTTAAGGCACTTATGCACCGAGACATAAGGCAGCAGGCAAAAAAAGCTGTTTGACAACTTCTTGACAACTTCGATTAAGTCTCAGCTTGGGCCATGTCTGTCGTGTCAGAGTCGTGTCCGATAAAACAAAAAAATGGATGAAGGAGTCGTTAAGTACCGCTGTGACTGGGAAGAAGCAGACCCTGTAGCTGCCCGGAACATAGCAGATTTGATGGACTGGCGCGATCGGCTCCACTCTTGGGGATTAATTGGCGTCTACGAAAATGGCATAGGGTTTGGCAACGTCAGCGTCAGACTCGGCAATTCAGGCCAATTCGTGATTTCGGGAACCCAGACTGCACACTTGAAAACTCTGGGACCAGAATTCTACTGTACTGTTACCGAATTTAACTTAGAACAAAATTTCCTCGGCTGCCGGGGCCCCGTACAAGCTTCGTCGGAGTCCCTGACTCACGGGGCCCTGTACCTTCAGAGAGAGGAGGTGGGCGGGATTATTCACGTCCACAATCCTAAGCTATGGCAGCAACTGCTGTTTAAGATTCCTACTACTAGAAAAGAAATACCTTACGGCACTCCCCAGATGGCCTTAGAAATGTTTAGACTTTTTGAGGAGGAGAATTTGGCCGATCGCAAAATTCTGGCGATGGCCGGTCACGAGGACGGCATTATCTGTTTTGGCAGCACCGTGGACGAAGCTGGCCAAGTGCTTTCTGCTGCGATTAATGAGATTGGAGTTGAGCGTTGATCTCTCGAACGGTTGATCCATCGCCTGGGTTGTGGTAAAGATCGAGCATCAAACTCTCGCAACCAGCTCAAAAATTGCCAAGTGCCTCTTGCCTCTGTGCTAATGGAAAGATATCCTAAAGAGCAGATATATACTATATTCAATCGTAAAAGCTGAGAGTCATTGTCAGTAACCCAGCCCTAAAGGGACTGAGCTTGGTCGCGACTGATTGAGCAAGCTGTACTGACCAGCCTAAGACTTTAGAGGTCTACGTTATTTGGGTCACGACACTCCTTGAATGCGACGCTAGTTTTCCGCTCTGTCGCTTGTAGTTAAACAGCCTTAAGGTCACGCTCGGCAGTGCTGCAAGCTTAACAAGCTCTTATAACATTGGCGAAGCGAACATTACCCCGAAAGGGAGCCGGAGATAACCATATCTCCACAGAGGGGTAATTATACCCCTCTACCCCTCGCCGGAGGGGAAAGCGGATTCAAGGCGGTGGTCACGCTCGCCCTTCGGCTTCGCTCAGGATAAACTCCGTCGAATATATTGAAACCGCCCGTGTTATTTACCTCTCAGGGCTCAAGCCTCTGATTTTCCCACTTACCGAGGAGCATTTTTATGAATCAAACTAAACTTGTAAGCTCAAAAGAACTGCAATCAGAGGTATCTCGTCTCACCGAAGAGCTGCAAATGCGCGACCAATTGGTGCAGCAGTTGTCTCAAGAACTTTTCAGGCTGGTGAAGGGCAATTCTAATTTTGTGCCAGCGCCGGAAGCTTCCGATCGCCACCAAGCTCAAATGCAGGCAATGCGGGAACAACTCCAAGCTGTTGAAGAACAGGTGAGTTTTTATCAGGAACAAATCGCCGAACGGGATGCTGAGGTTTACCAACTGCGACAGTCGGTGCAAGAATTGACGGATCGCTCTCGGATGCTAGAACAGGTGGTTCAGGAATTGCCGGGGGTTTACCGCCAGAAGTTTGCCGAGCGGCTCGATCCGATTAAGGAAAAGTTGGAGCAATTGCAAAAGGAAAACCGCCAGTTGCACACTGAATTGCAAAGCGTAACTTACCGTCTCGCTGTGCGGAGTCGCAAGGCTAAGGGCCTGGATCTGCCCAGCGTCGATGAAACGGACGATCGGGGAATTCAAATGCCGAGCTTTGGCAATGTCTAAGGTTTTGATTGTCGCGGGTGGTGAGCAAAGTGCGGCCGCAAGTCTCAAGGCGGCGATCGCTCAATCTGATCCTTTAACTGAAGTCAATATCTGTGGGGTTTCTGAACTCCATTCTGGCGCGATCGCTCTGGGTGGGGCGATCTTTTGTCCTTTGACGCTGGATGTGCCAGAAAATCTGGTTTTTCCGGCTCAAGATGTGTTTCGATTTTGTAGCAATGTTTCGGCGGCGCGCGATCGAGTGTCCCAGGAGTTGCTTTTTCCCGTCGGCGGTGGCAATTTTTGGCTGCCTGTGGTGTTGACGGCAAAGGGCCCACTGTATGCTGAGGCGATCGGTGGGGAACCTTCTAAGCAGTCTGGCGAGTTGAGTTACTCTCAACCGGTGCATTTGTCGGATGTTTGGCGACAGCAGTTGTATGAGTTGGCTTACCGCTTGCTGAATCTTTTAAATGCGCCGCCAGCGACTTATTTGATGCAGTTCGGGTTTGTAGGGGAAAGGATTTGTTTCGATCGACTTTGGCCTTTTCCGGCTGCACCTGCGATCGCTTCTGTCGGCGTTCAAGTGCCGGATTTATTTCTTTGTCATTGGTATTGCTTGACAAATCAACCTATTTATGATATTGAAATTAGCTCTGCGGTTGCTTGAAGTCTATTGGAAACTTGAGATTTAAAATCGGGTTCTCATTTTAATCAAGCAACTAAAGCCGGAGTTTCAGTGGAGATAACTTGCTCGAAACTGTCGAAGATTTCAAAGAGTTGGTCGAGTTGAGTAATTTCAAAAATTAGCTTGACTGTAACTGAGAGGTTGCAGATGACGAGGCGGCATCCCCGGTGGCGGGCGGCGTTGAGTCCGCCGACTAAGGCACACAGCCCGGAACTGTCGATGAAATCTACGGCGGCCATGTCTATTACCCAGAGTTTGTGGCGATCGGGCACAATCTCGGCTAGCTGTTGCTGGAGGAGGCTGCCGGCTTGGGAGTCGAGGCAGTTGTGAGGTTGAAGGACGATGGGTTGGTTGAAGTTGGGAAATTCCATAGCAGTTATCCTACGATCGTAAAGTATGAATAAGTTAGTTTAGTTGCTGACTGCTTTGTAAAACTTACTTAAACTTATCTAAACTCATTTTTAGACACAGTTTGTGCTTACTTCCTACGCTGTTGGGTAGACGGCTAATCCCAAGATAAGTAGGCTATCCCCCTCAAGCCGAGGGTTCCCAATTTAAAATGTTTAGACTTGCGTTCCAGTCCCGATCTAAAGATATGCCACAAGCAGGACAGTCAAAAGTCCGAATGCTTAGTGGCATATCTTTTTTGGTGCCACAATTGGAACAAGTCTTGGTACTAGGAAACCACTGGTCTACCAATACTAAATTAGCTCCATACATTTGACACTTGTAGTCAAGTTGACGTTTGAACTCGTAGAATCCAAGGTCAGATATTGCTCCAGCTAACTTGTGATTCGCCATCATTCCATGAACATTCAAGTCTTCAATCAAAATTCGCTTGAAAGTTTTAGCCAAATAAGCGGTCAACTTGTGAAGGAAATCTAAGCGAATACGAGATATTCGGGCGTGGAGCAGACCAATCTTGTTGTAGGTCTTGCGCTGGTTTTGAGAGCCTCGCACCTGCTTTGATGCTTTGCGTTGTAAAGTGGCAAGCTTGGTTTTCGCACTGGCTTTCAACGGCTTTGGTGCGTCAAAAGTTTGCTGGGTTGACAGCGTGGCAAAAGACTTAATACCGAGATCGATTCCTACAGAATTTGCAGGCTGCTGAACAGATAGACGTTCTGCATCAACGCAAAACGAGACAAACCAGCGATTTCCTTCTTTTGAAACCGTGAAAGTTTGAGAGACGAAGCTACATTCTAGGGGTTCAAAAAGCCTAAAAGTCCCCAATGTAGGAATCTTAATAGTTCTACCAGCAGTTAGCAAAACTTTGCCGTTAGACGAATCGACCGTAAAGGATTGACCGTCTCTGCGACTGGCGAATCTTGGATGACCTGCTTTTCCAGAACGATAGCGGCTAAACGCATCTTTGAGATCAATCAAAGCATTTTGGTAGACTCGGCTAGATAACTGGTTCATCCAATCAAATTCAGGCTTTTTCTTGACATGATTGGTCAGAACTTTTTTGACTTCGTTGAGTACCTTCGAGTCGGTGAATTTCCCCTCGCCATACATTTGAGTCCGCAGGCTCAACCCAAAGTTAAAAACTACGCGCCTAAATCCTGCGTGCTTCGCCATCAAGGTCGCTTCCTTGTTATTTAATTTGAGCGCTCGTTTAATGGCAAACATACTTAAACTTCCTCAATGGCGATTAACTATGGACAAGTTTAACAAACTATTTGACACTTAAGTCTTACTCTTGAGAGACTCAGGGGATTTCAGCGTATGTTTTAGGATTGGCGATCGCCCTTGTGGGAATCGGTGGGAGAGCCGTTGTGATAAATTTAGTAGGAAACTGGCTGGCGATCGCGCGGAACGCAACCGCAACAATTCTCTATTCCTCTAGTATGCCTGAAAGGCTAATTTTTAGTGGGGCCAGCGATCGCGACAACAGTGTGTTTTTCATCACAGCGAAAGATTGCACTATTGGCTGAATCGAGCCAATATATAAATGTATTGAGCTTTGCAAAAGTTTACGAAGGCAGTATCGAATGTCTTTTGAGTTTTTATCGTTAGAGACTATTCAGCAGTTTGCGCGCGATTACGGCTACTGGGCAGTATTTCTGGGAATTTTGCTGGAAAATCTGGGAGTTCCTCTTCCAGGCGAGACAATTACGATTGCTGGCGGGTTTTTAGCTGGCAGCGGTGAACTGAATTACTGGTTTGTACTCGGCAGTGCGATCGCTGGTGCTACATTGGGGGGAAATTTTGGTTATGCGATCGGCAGGTACGGCGGCTGGCCACTGCTGCTGAAGCTGGGACAATTTTTCCGATTTCGAGAAGAACAACTGTTTGACTTAAAAGAACAGTTTAGCAAAAATGCAGCTAAAGCCGTATTTTTGGGTCGTTTCATCGCATTGCTGCGAATTTTTGCTAGCCCCTTAGCGGGTATTGCAGAAATGCCTTTTTGGAAATTTTCGCTGTTCAATGTTCTGGGTGCTGCAAGCTGGGCATCTGTAATGGTGAGTTTATCCTACTTCTTGGGACAAGTTGTGTCTTTAGAGAAATTGGTAGCTTGGGCTGCTCAATTTGCGGTATTTGCTTTGCTGTTAGCAGTTGCTTGGATTGCAATTCCTATTTGGTTGGAGTCGCGGAGTTTGGACAAGACTAAATAGGGTTGCAATCCGTTACCAAAAAAACTCAATATTCTTGTGGAACGGGCATCTTGCCCGTTCTTTATAAGAGTTGAACATAGGAGCTTAAACTTACATTTTGTGCCAGGATTAGCAAGGGAGCATCTCAGTTTTGTAAAAAGCATTTTTTTATTGTAGTGCGAGCGTCCCCGCTCGCGTATTGTACAATACGCGAGCGGGGACGCTCGCACTGTAAATGCAAAACTGAGATGCTCCCGATTAGCAACGGGCTAGAAGCCCGTTCCACAAACAATAAACTTTGTTGTAAAAAAAAACAAAACCATACATTTATAATAGGTATAAATCATGGGATACACTACAATTTTTGACGGAATATTTCATTTAAATAAACGGTTATTAGACAGCGAAGCTATTTACTTATTGGAGTTTTCTCGAACTAGACGAATGAAGCGAAATCCGGCGATTTTGCAAAGTATTCCCGATTCGGCAAGAGAAGCAGTTGGTTTACCTGTGGGCGAAGAGGGCTGCTATTTTGTGAATGAAAAATGGGATGAAGACTCCGAAGTTTCTGTTGTTAATTACAACCGCCCGCCTAAGACTCAGCCCGGATTGTGGTGTCAGTGGATTCCGACTGCTGACGGCGGTGGGATTCAGTGGAATGGCATGGAAAAGTTTTATGATTATGTCGAATGGTTGCAGTATATTATCAACAATTTTATTGAACCTTGGGGTTATGTTTTGAGAGGCGAAGTGAATTGGCAAGGGGAAAGAGAAGAAGATGTGGGTATGATTTGGGTTGAGAATAATGTGATTATTTCGCCCGAAGGTGCAGAGGAATTGTTGAGGTATGCGGTGTCACCGGTATCGGTGCCAAATTTTGTTTGGGATTGTTTGAAGACAATGGAAGCGACGGGATTTTCTTTGAGAGATTGGAAGGAGATAATTGATAAAGCTGTGGAGTTGGGACACGGGGAAGCAGCGCTGTGGATTAAGCCTAATATTGAGAAGTATTTTGATGGTATGGAGCGGGGTTTTGAGTTTGAGGGAGAGGTGATTAAAACAACAGATGAGGATTTGTGAGCTGTAGTTTCGATTAAACTTACGCATGATGCCCAGAAACCGGGTTTTTTCCCAATCTGCGTCCTACAACGAAGTATTTCGTAAAAAACCCGGTTTCTTTGGTCGTAGCGCGTCCAGGACTATATAATTGTAAGTACGATCGTCCCAGGATTTACTATGACGGCCTTAACAGAAATACGCGAAGCAATCGAGAAAGCACAGCCTTATTACTCTCCATTCGAGTATTTTGAATTAGAAGAGGCAGCAGAGTATAAAAGTGAATATCATAGCGGTCAAATATTACCAATGGCGCTTAATTCCGCCAATCACAACCTGATAGTAGGTAATTTGATTGCTCCTTTGAACTTCGCTTTGAAAAAACAGAGAGATTATCATTTATTTGCTTTAGGTTTGCGTTTGTGGATACCGCAGAAGCAAGTTTGTACTTATCCAGATGTGATGTTAGTGGCGGGGAAGTTGGAGTTTGCTGAGGGTAGGAAAGATACGATTACTAATGCGGTGATGGTGGCTGAGGTTTTATCGGAATCGACGGCGGATTATGACAGGGGCGGCAAGTTTAAACTTTTTCGCACGATTCCTACTTTTCGAGAGTATGTTTTGATAGATCAATACGAGATGCACGTTGAACAGTTTTCTAAGACGGATGATAATAAGTGGGTTTTGTCTGAGTATGAGGGTGCTGATGCGGTGTTGAGATTGAGTTGTGTGGAGTTTGAGATGGTGCTGGGTGATATTTACGATCGCGTGGATTTTGAGTCTGAGTCTCAGGAGTGAAGTGATAGAATAATTAAGTTGATTGAGTAAAAGGCATAAACTTAGCTTGTCAGTTCACTCGCGCTATGCAGATGGCACACTTGTTCTGAAAAACCAGCAACCGCCACGACTTGGGGAATCAAGACCCGATCCGAGCGCTCTAGGCCCTCATTCTCAGTTAAGATGGGATACTTATAACCAGAGGATTTATCAGGCGCGAGAATTTGATGAGTCAGGGCAACCCGTGAGAGATATTGATTTTACAAGTCCCACCTATCCTAATGGCAATCCCCGTCCAGATCATCTGCCGCCACCGCATCAACATCGGTGGATACCAAATCCCACCGGTGGTACTCCTACTAGAAGTAGAATCCCGGAAGCATTATGAAATCTGAAAAGTCGGCTATTACCTATAATATCGGTCAAAAATGGGCTGTGACTCTGTGCTGCGAAGCAGAAGAAAAACTGGAATTAAGAGTTGCAAAAATCCTTGAGTATTTAGAAAAAACTTATCTCTTAAAGCAATGGGCAATATCTGATATTGAAGCTACGGGCAGTTACGGCAATTGCTGGACGGCGCGGTGTAATAATCGGGAAATATTTCAGGTATCTACTTCTGATTTATTAGAGGTAATGAGGGAAGAAGGTCAAGTTATTGAATTAGATGCTAGTTTGATAAAAGATGAGGAGGAATTGTTTAAAATATTGATTCGAGATGGGGTTTCAATTGATTTACTTGGCAGCGGGGAGATGATGCCGCTGACGGTTTTGGGCAAATATGTTTATGTTGACAAAGAACTGTTTATGTGGTAAGGACGTGGGAGCGATCGCACTTTACCAAGAAATTGGGTCTAAAGCCCCGTCCTTATAGGACGGCTTTAATTACAGAGACTGTGAAGATTCGTTAAAGATACAGACTTGCAAATCAAAGTTTCTGTAATAGTGGTAGACTATTGAAATGATAGTATTAGAGTTTAAGTTGAAGGGCAAAGCGGAGCAGTATCGAATCATCGACAACATGATTCGGACGGCTCAATTTGTGCGAAACAAAACTCTTAGACATTGGATAGATAATCAAGGGATTAAGCTAGTAGACCTGTACAAACAATGCGCCGTTATGGCAAAAGAGTTTGAATGGGCAGGCAAGCTTAATTCGACGGCACGTCAGGCTTCCGCCGAACGTGCCATTTTTGCTATCCAGCGTTTCTTTGCTAACTGCAAAGCTAAGAAGCCAGGAAAAAAAGGATACCCGCAGTTCAAGAAACATACTCGCTCTGTTGAGTACAAGCAGTCCGGTTGGTCGCTTTCTAGTGACAAAAGATGCCTAACATTTAAAGATGGATTTGCTGCTGGGAGATTCAAGTTAATCGGTAGTCGGGATTTGCATTTTTATGCGCCTGATGAGATTAAACGAATTAGGATTGTGCGCCGTGCCGATGGCTACCACGCCCAATTCTGTATCAACGTGGAGCGGAAAGAGGAACTTGTTCCGACTGGTAAGGTTATTGGAATAGACGTGGGATTGAACCACTTTTATACTGATAGCGACGGCGAAACAGTTCCTAATCCTCGCTACCTCCGAAAGAGTGAAAAAGCTTTGAAGAGATTGCAGAAGCGAGTTTCTCGGAAAAAGAAAGGTTCCAAGAACCGGAAAAAGGCGATCAACAAGTTAGGAAGAAAACACCGGAAAGTCAGCAGGCAGCGTAAAGACTTCGCCATAAAGACGGCGCCCGGCGCGGTAAAATCTAACGATTTTGTAGCCTACGAAGACCTTCAGGTTCGGAATATGGTTAAAAACCACAAGCTCGCTAAATCAATCAGCGATGCAGCCTGGTCACTATTTGCTAAATGGTTAGAATATTTCGGGAAAGTGTACAGCAAAACAGTCATTGCTGTTCCACCACAGTACACCTCTCAGAACTGTTCAAATTGCGGCAATCTAGTCAAGAAAACCCTGTCAACTCGAACCCATATTTGTGGTTGCGGTACGATATTGGATCGCGACCACAATGCTGCGTTGAACATTTTGGCGAAAGGGTTAAAGCAGGCAAAATTTAATTTAAATACGGCGGGGCACGCCGGAATTCACGCTGGGGGACAGACCGATCTCTACTCGCTGGTGGTGACATCAACAAGCAAATCGACTGGATGATCCAAGAATCCCCGCGCCTTCAAGGCCGGGGAGTGTCAAAAACCTGTTGACCCATCCGTCAAAGAGTGTTGTGAACAAATGAGAGGAGAGGAAGTGCGCTATGACTGTATTTGATACTAAGTCGATTGCGGATATGCTATTGATTTCGTCGAGGAAATTTTCATGGCATTAATAGATATAAAGCTACCGATTAATTAACTATTGAGAAGTCATAGTTACAGTATATTTTGTGTTCGCTCCTGTTTCTTGAACCTGAAGAATATAGTCATCCTTACCTAAGTTTTTCTGAATTGTTCCGGCTGAACTGATATAAGCCGAAGCACTATCTATCTGTTCTCCAGGATCTATAACTCCATTACCATTTGTATCAACATATAGCCACATTCCAACTTGGTTAGTTACTTGATCCAAAATTAGATTGACATTACTGGTACTCTGCAGACTAAATAAGTAATATTTTTGGCGATTTTGGCGATTTAAAGAACCAGTGTGACTGAACGTCTTACGCTCTTGCAAAGATTTAACATTAATTGCATCATTTGTATTGTTAACAATTTGAAGGTTATAGTCACTATTGCTACCTTGAAATTTAACAGTAGCAATATAGTTGTCTGGTCCTAAAGTTCTACTAATTGTTCCGGTAGAATTATTATAAGCCGAGGCACTATCTATCTGTTCTCCAGAATCTATAATTTTATTACCATTTGTGTCAACATAAAGCCACATTCCAACTGGGTTAGTTACTTGATCTAAGTAAAGACTGACATTGCTTGACTTATCTATGGTGAAAAAGTAAGATTTTTCCTGGTCTTTGGAGGTGAGCCGATCACTAAAAATGCGACTTTCTTTTAAAATGCCAATATTGGGATTTCTGGATGTTTTTGGTTCTACGAAAGGTTGTTTGTCAATATCAGGTGTTTTAGGTGGAGGTAATGAAGTTGCCCCTGGAGTTGAGGTTACAACTTCCTTTTCAGTCTTCTCATTACCTGTAGGAGAAGGAAGTTGTGGTGTTTCTATTGGAGGAATATAACGATATTGCAAACCTACTATTAGTATTGCTACAGTGATTACTGCCAAAAAAGAAAATAGACCTAATAGAGTGGCTCCCCTCATTGGATCAGTACCTGGCTTATTATTTTTTTTCCCACTATTGGGTGGCTTGAGTCAGAAGTGAAAATCACCACTAAAAGTCCCTCCCTGAAAAAAGCCTTTAATTTCTTTAATTTCCTCTGCTATCTTCCCAAAATTCTGGACACTTGGTGGCTGAGACTGAAGTGCATTCGTCAAAGCTTTAACGGCTGAAGCCAGTTTTGCATCTGTACTTACTGCTGTATCTACTTCCTCGACCGCTTTAGCGACTTCCGGATCTTTCATGACTGCTTCTAACTCACCAACTGCTTTGCTATAATTTAAGGGCTGCTTTTGAGCTAATTCTATAGCCGTTGCTGTACTTGCCGACTTGATTTTAAGCAGTGATAGCAACTTATCAGCTTTCTCAACGACTAGCTCACCTAGCTTTTCAGTAGCCTTCTCTGTGGCTGTCTCCGTGGCTTTGACTAATACTAAAGTTGCGATCGCCCCGGCTGTCAATGTGAGAGGTTCCATAGAAAAAAATTGGTTATTTTTTAAACTATAGCGACTTAATATCAGATTTAACAGTGAGAAAAAGTAATAAAAAAGTAATAAAAAAGTAATACCTGCTGTCTCTTGTGGTAAAATCTGTACTAATCCTACCTTAACGCTCCGCTAGTAAGGAACTTTAACATATGACCGTTGACGAAGCCATCGCGATCGCAGAAACAGCCCTCAACTACGATCGCCTCAACAAGATTCAAGAGATAGTGTTTCGTCAATCCTGGGAAGGACGGTCTTATAAAGAAATTGCAGCCAGCACTGAATATGAATATGATTATATCAAAGATGCTGGTGCTAAACTATGGAAATTACTTTCAACAGCACTCGAAGAAAAAGTCAAAAAAGATAATCTCAAATCAGTCTTAAAGCGATACTTACGAAAAACTCAAGTGAATTTACAGCGAAATCTGACGATCGAAGTTAACCTCAGCGGTGCTAATCTCAGCGGAGCAAACTTAAGTGGAGCTAGATTATTCGCAAACTTGAATGAAGCTGATTATGGTCAAGCTGATTTAGATAAAACAATAAATGCTGACACTGTAACTGAATTATCTGGCTCAGAAAACGAAATTGACTGGAATGGTTTTTGCTTTCACTGCGACGCACAGGTGAAAATTGCCGAAATACTCGATCACACTTCCGCCCTCTTCATCCCCAACTCCCAACTGCGACTCGCAACACCCGCAGGGAGACAAAACCAACAAGCTGACTTTCTGATCTTCCACCAAAACAAGCTAGGGATACTGAAAATTGACAGTGGATCATCCCATCCAAACGCAACAGAAGATGAAATGTGCGATCAGCTTTTGAGAGATTCTGGCATCAGTCTTGTCAAACATTACGAGGCTAACCGATGCAGCGAACAACCCGATCTAGTTGTGCAGGAGTTTTTGGAAATTTTGAGTCACGTACAAGCCTAATAAGGTGTTTTTTATTTAAACTGTGATACAAATATTACCTTGGTTTTTGATATTTTCTCACTTCAACAATTAACAATCATTCATTTCCGAGTCCATGTAATAAATAGTATAGCTCTTCAATTAATTTAAACGTTCGGCGGAAAGTTTTACACTAATTGACGCAAAGAATTGTGAATTATACCGTATTTAAAGGCACAATAGCTTATTTCACTTTAATTTAAAATTGTAGCAACGAGTTATCTCTTGTGAATTCCTTTTTCTCTTTCTTCCTCTGTGTCCTCTGCGTCCTCTGCGGTTACTTTCAAAATTATAAATTTAACCGCAGAGTTACACAGATGAATGCAGATTGAGATTGTCTGTTATTGCACAAAGCAAAGCGAAGCAATCTTCACCCCGTGCGATTGCTTCTTACTAATTATCCATGATCAATTCTCCATTCCCCTCAATCACTTCGCCGATAGCCCAAGCACCAATTCCCTGAGATTCAAACCATTTAACAGCCTGTTCTACTTCCCTGGAATCGAGCAACAGCACAAACCCAATCCCCATATTAAAAGTATTGAACATATCTGCGGTGGCAACTTGGCCCGCTTCAGCAATCCACTGGAAAATTGGCAAATTTGGCCAGCTATTGCTGTCAATTCTGACAGATTGATTAACTCCCAAACAGCGCGGCAAATTTTCCGGCAAACCGCCGCCGGTAATGTGAGCCATGCCGTGAATTTCTAGACCGCTCTTAATTGCTTCGAGGACTGGTTTAACATAAATTTTAGTCGGAGTTAGCAGGACTTCTCCTAAACTTTTGCCGCCTAACTGTTCGGGTTGGGAATGCCAGTCAAAACCCAAATCGCCCGCAATTTTTCTCACCAAACTAAAACCGTTGCTGTGCACGCCCGAACTTGCCAGCCCCACAGCCACATCTCCCACCTGCACCCGCGAACCGTCCAACAATTTGCTCTTTTCGACAATTCCCACACAAAACCCCGCCAAATCGTACTCACCCGCTTGGTAAAAACCGGGCATTTCTGCCGTTTCCCCTCCCAGTAAAGCACAGCCCGCTTGCTTGCAACCGTCAGCAATCCCGGCCACCACCGCAGCTAATTGTTCGGGATTTAACTTTCCCGTGGCTAAATAATCGAGAAAAAAGAGGGGTTCGGCCCCGGATGTCAGCACGTCATTGACGCACATTGCCACCAAGTCGATACCTACCGTGTCGTGCCGATCGAGATTGTGGGCCAATTTCAACTTAGTCCCAACGCCGTCAGTACCCGAAACCATCACCGGCTCTTTTAAACCCTCCGGGACGCTGAAAAAACCGCTAAACCCGCCGAATCCGCCCAAAACTCCCGATCGGTGCGTGCTCTTGACCATATTCCCGATGCGCGAGACAAAAGCTCTGCCCGCCTCAACATCCACACCTGCTTCTCGATAATCCATAAGTCCGCCAAATCGATTTCTTCTAATTTTTAGTTTATTCCCATAACAGTTGACAAACAGCTTTTTTAAGACTAGCCATTTCGTAGCCCACAAAATACACTAAAGTTTTGTAAATTTTTGTAAATTTTTCCGTAAAGACTGAAACGGCTGTAAGCACTGGAACTAAAGGGTTTTATGATAGAGGGTTTTGAGAAAATTTGATGAGGATTTGGTGAAAATGGCGATCGCAGCGATCCCCAACCGCAAAAGTTTGTGGTAGTCTGTTGCAGTTCGTGAACAACACACAAATTGCCGATCGAGTATGAGTTGTCAAGTGTCAGGGAAGTTTCCGCCAAATTTTTTTTGGGTGGAAGCATTAAAGCAAAAACGCACCCGGATACTTTGCTTTGACTCACGGGGGAATGGCGAAGGGCAAGAGAGAAATCCTTGACGCCTGTCGCCAAACGGCCAATCCTCCAATCTCGGTTGGCAATGGCTATTCACAAAAATGGACGTATGAAGGAAAAATTTGTTGGTGGTCTACTCGCTGTCCTGTTAGTTCCTGTGGTAGGAACGGCATCCTCTTGTCACGCACAAGCAACAGGTGCCGACAACCAAAACTCTCAGGTTTCCAAGCAAGTAATTGCCACCCAACCGTCCCGGCAGTTAAACGCTACTCGGGTCGAAGCGCAAAAAGTCGGACAGTATCAGTATCAAGCAAGAGCTGAAATTGCCCGAGACTCGATCGCCAAAATTCAGCCCCACAACTTAGGCGGGCGACAAGCAGCGACAGTCTACGTGCGAAACATTCCAGTCATCACATTTCTCAACGCCAGTCCGGAAACAAACACGCCTTTGGGAGAAACTGGCAACAGCCAAGCCCGTCCTAGCAGTCCGTCAAAAGTAGCGGGCGCAAGAGAAAATCCCAAAGTCGGAAACCTTGCCAGCAACTCTAGCAACCAAGAACCCGATCCCATTTGGCGGGCATCAAGCTTAGCAGCAAGACTCAATCAGCTAGCCCGCAACAACATCGATCCCAACAGCATTACCGTTAAGTGGGAAAAAGGCGATCGCTACATTATCCAGGCAAACGGCGAGGAGTTGGTAAACATCAACGCCGAAACCATCCTCCCCGACACCACCAGCAACTTTAGCCGAGACGCCCTGCAAGCAACCAATCGCCTCCGCCGGCTTATGGGCAACGCCCCACCCCTGGAAGAAGTCGCAGGCAAACCCCAAGCAGAACGCTCCGTGCTGTCTATGGGCCCACTTCAAGTGCGCCTCAGCGGCTGGGCTTCCTGGTACGGCCCAGGATTTAACGGCAACCTCAGCGCCAGCGGCGAGCGTTTCAACCAAAATGATATGACCGCAGCCCACCCAAATTTGCCTTTTGGAACGAGAGTCATGGTGAGAAATCTCGACAACGGCCGCACTGTGGTCGTCCGCATTAATGACCGCGGCCCCTATGTGGGCGATCGACTCATTGACTTGTCCGCCGGCGCCGCCAGCGTGCTAGGAATGATCAGCAGTGGCGTTGCCAGAGTGGAAATCGAAGTGATCGAACCGCAGCAGCAAACAACTGTTGGACGCTGAACGGTAGTCTAAGGCAGAATACAAAAGTTATCCGAAGTGTAGAAAGCAGAAAGTAGAATAAAACTGACATCTTGCACCATTGTCAATTACTTGTTTAGGAACAGGCAGGATGCCTGTTCCACAAGAAAACTCATTCTTTGTGGAACAGGCATCTTGCCTGTTCTTGAGAATGGTGCAAGATGTGAGATAAAACTGACATCTTGCACTATTCTTTGTGGAACAGGCATCTTGCCTGTTCTTGAAGATGGTGCAAGATGTCAAGTCGAACAAATTCTGACAAATAAACTCTGCATTCTGCCGAATGCCTTCAGGAGATTCTACCGGTGCGCCTGTTTACTACCATTGCAGCACTTCGCTGCTACTTAAATTTACAAAAGTCTGCTGCACCTCATTTGACAGTCGGTTTGGTGCCGACGATGGGAGCTTTGCACGCAGGGCATCTGAGCTTGATCCAGCGGGCAAGGCAAGAAAATGCGATCGCCCTGGTCAGCATTTTTGTCAACCCGCTGCAATTTGGGCCGACAGAAGATTTTCAAGATTATCCTCGGAATATCGAGCAAGACCGGCTGTTGTGCGAACAAGCTGGCGTTGATGCCATATTTGCTCCCTCAGCAACCGAAATGTTCGGC
The DNA here is from genome assembly GCF_036700405.1 of Microcoleus sp. T3_D1. NCBI lineage: Bacteria > Bacillati > Cyanobacteriota > Cyanophyceae > Oscillatoriales > Microcoleaceae > Microcoleus > Microcoleus sp. T3_D1. Next base: position 12,713 of record NZ_JAUBOV010000075.1, on the reverse strand, counting down.
AACCAAGCCGTCGAGCGTACAGAAACAGAGCAAACCGCCCAAAAACAGATAGAGATTCACCTTTCATCCTTAACTCAAGTAGTGCCGCCACCGGCGATGACATCGGTTTTGTGCGGCAAAGCAAGGCCCGGTCATTTTCAGGGCGTCGCGGCAATTGTTACTAAACTTTTGAGTTTGGTGCAGCCGACAAAAGCTTATTTCGGTCAAAAAGACGCCCAGCAGCTAGCAATTATTCGGAAGCTGGTCTTGGATTTTAACTTGCCTGTAGAGATTGTCGCTTGTCCGATCGTCCGCGAAGAGTCAGGACTGGCAATGAGTTCTCGCAATCAGTATTTAACAGCAGAGCAAAAACAGCAAGCCTCCGTACTCTACCGCGCGCTGCAACAAGCCTCGAAAACTTTTGCTTCAGGCGACCGCACCGCAGCAGCAGCACTCGCCGCAGCCCACGCAGCAGTCGCAGAAGAACCCGCAGTCAAGCTCGAATACGCCGAAATCGTCGATTCCGAAACTTTGACGCCCTTGCAGGTTGTGGAAACAGCGGGACTTTTAGCCGTGGCAGCCAGAGTTGGCTCTACTCGTTTGATTGACAATATAATTCTCAGGAATCGCCGGCCAATTGTGGCGATCGACGGCCCGGCGGGAGCAGGAAAATCTACCGTAACTCGCCTTGCCGCAACAGCTTTGAACTTGTTTTATCTGGATACCGGCGCGATGTATCGGGCGCTGACTTGGCTGGCATTGAAAACAGACACGCCGATTTCCGACGAATGCGCGATCGCCGAATTAATCAGTTCCAGTTATTTGGAATACAACCTCGATCCCGCATCAAAGATGTTGAAGATTAACGGCGAAGACGTAACCGAGGCAATTCGCAGTTTAGAAGTGACATCCCGCGTCTCGGAAATGGCGGCACTTCCCGCCGTGCGGCAGTTTCTGGTGGAGGAACAGCGGCGCTGCGGCACAAAAGGCGGAATTATAGCAGAAGGCCGCGATATCGGCACTAACGTGTTTCCCGATGCGGAACTTAAGATTTTTTTGACGGCTTCGGTACAAGAGCGATCGCGCCGGCGGCTGTTAGAACTTAAAGATACCGATCGGGCTAATATTAGCTTGGCCCAATTGGAACAAGACATCGCCCTGCGGGACGAAAAGGACAGCACCCGCGAGGTTGCACCTTTGCGTAAAGCGGCCGATGCTGTGGAAATTCAAACAGACAATCTGACTGTTGCTGAAGTTATCGATCGGATTGTCGGCTTGTACAAAGAGAGAATCGGCCCTAAAAGTTAATTTTAGGAGTGGCGGGCGGGCGATCGCCCTCATATCAAATCCGGTTAACCTCACATCTTGCACCATTCTGGCTTAACAGGCTTTCGGGTCTATCCCACAAAGAGTGAATTTTCTTGTGGAACAGGCCGAAAAGCCTGTTCCTAAAAAGCTTATTGACAATAGTGCAACATCTCACGTTAAACCAACTTGCAGTGTCAGGTAGGGACGCGGGCAGATGCGGGCTGAGTCCCTGAGAATATCGTGCCATTAATCCGATTTGAGCGCCGTCCCCCGGGCTGCGGAAAAAGTTCCACCATCCCGCGTTTTCATGGGTTAGGGGATTTCTGGCGCACAAATCTTAAATTTTTTTATCCTGACGGACTTCCCCACGATCGGTTATTTCCAGTAGCATTTTTACGGACTGTCCAATTTAAGATTATCCTCTTAAGTGGATTAACTTGATATCAACATAAAATCTCAAATTAACTGTACAAGGTGTGAAGGAGAGAATGACGTGACAAAATTGAAACTGCTGTGGAGGCGGCGAAAAACTTTAATAGTTGCTTTTATGGCAGCAACAGGAAGTTTTTTGCTGGGTGTGACATGGCCGATTAACTTGCGGGCCAATCAGCCATTGGAACCGATTCAGGCGCAAGTCTTGGCCGTATCCCAGTCGCAAGAACAACAGCCGATGTCCAATATTAATAAGTTCTCCGAGGCGATCGCCCGTCGAGTAGAATTTTCCCAAAATGCTCTAGCCCAAGTGCAGGCAATCCGATTTCAATCAGCCGTACCGGATCAGTTTCAAGGTACAACCCTTCGTCACGCGAAACTCGACTCCCAGCACAAGGCGATCGCCCTGACATTTGACGACGGCCCCTGGCCGAAAACAACTACACAAATCCTAGATATTCTCAAGGAAAATAATATTAAGGCTACATTCTTCTGGGTAGGAAGATACCTGCACAATTCTCCCGAAATTGGCAAACAGGTCGCAGCAGCCGGTCACGCGATCGGCAATCACACTTGGAACCACCAATACCTTCAGTATAACGAAGACGGTGCCGCTCGCGAGATCGATCGCACTTCATCCTTAATTGAGGAGTTGACCGGCATCCAAACATCGATGTTCCGCCCGCCAGGAGGCATTTTAAACAATGGATTGGCAGCTTACGCTCAAAAGAAAAATTATGCAGTTGTGATGTGGTCTGCTGATTCTTTTGATTGGCGAACCCTTACGGAATCTTTGATAGACAACGTGATGAGGCAGGCAAAATCCGGGGGCATTGTGCTGATGCACGACGGCGGCGGCAATCGAGCGAGAACAGTAAAGGCTTTACCTGATATTATTGCTCGATTGAGAAAGGAAGGGTACAGTTTCGTAACAGTTCCCGAGTTATTGCAGATGCAAGAACAAGACTTACAGCAACAGGAAACAGCAAAAAAATAACAATTTGGAAAAGTGGGATTTTACACCATTTTTCCATTTTTTTGTATGTCGTTAGATGAATTTTTCATAACTCTAGCCGAACGAAGAAGGAAGAAGTAGCAACCTCGCCCGATTCCCGGCGACGTTCTTAACTCCTGAAACCATTGCTTTAATTCCATTTCCTTCTTCCTTCTTCCTTCTTCCCTTTTCCCTCTTCCTTCTTCCCTTTTCCTTCTTCCCTCTTCCTTCTTCCTTCTTCCTTCTTCCTTCTTCCTTCTTCCTTCTTCAACTACACAAATCAATCGAAAATCGCTAGGCTATAACAGAGCATCAGTTCGATCGCCAGTTGATCGCGTACCAGCCATGACCCAAAGTCTTAGTGCGACAGGGTTGCCCCCCGCCTTCCCGGATCACACCCAACTCCCCGAATCCGACGGCACGTTTGTGAAAAACTTTCAAGAACATCCCCAGAGTATTCTGCTAACCGACTCCCTAGAAAGCACACTGCAAACGCTTCACCCCGACGGACAATATGCGATCGGGCAAGATTGTGGCATCTACTGGCGCGAAACCGACCCACCAGAACGCGGAGCCGAAGCCCCTGACTGGTTCTACGTCCCCAACGTTCCGCCTTTGTTAGACGGCGAAATTCGCCGCTCTTACGTGATTTGGCGCGAGTATATGGTGCCAATAATTGCGATCGAATTGGCGAGTGGGGATGGTTCCGAAGAACGAGACAACACGCCTTTATCTCGTTTGCCAGAAGGTACTAATCAGAAACCAGGGAAGTTTTGGGTATACGAACAGATTATCCGCATTCCCTACTACGCCATCTATACAATCAAAACCAGCCAACTGGAAGTCTACAACTGTGTAAACGCCCGTTATTGTCGATTGGAACCCAACGATCGCGGACATTACCCGATCGAGCGCATGGGAGTAGAGTTAGGCGTATGGGAAGGCAGCTATCAAAATCAGACACAACGGTGGTTGCGCTGGTGGGATAATCAGGGGAATTTGTTACTGACCGGGAGCGAGCAAGCTCGACTAGAACGCCTCCACACCGAACAGGAACGCCAGCGGGCTGAAGCTGAGCGTCAACGGGCCGAAGCTGAGCGTCAACGGGCCGATCGCGTGGAGCAAACACAACGAGATGCTATCCCCCAACTACTGGCAATGGGTTTGACTGTCGAACAAGTTGCCCAGGCGCTTTCTCTGTCGGTGGAAGATTTGCAGCGATTGGGATAAATGGCGATCGAGCTGACCATTTCCTAGCAAGGACTCTGGTCTTTTTCGATACATTAATTGGAGCCATATTACCAATTTAGGCTTGAATCTAAGGGCAGATTTTGCAACTGAGAATTCACCCAATTAGCCGCCGCCAAACCCGATCGCAAAGCACCCTCTATTTGACCTTCCCCGCACAAATCCCCCGCACAAACCAGCGGCAAATTCCCCCCAGCAGGCAAACAAGAAACAGGCAAAGGATTTCGACAAAAAGCATAGCGCCAGCGGTGAACCTGCAACCATTCCGGCTGTTTCAGCCAAGGGATTAAATATTCAGAAGTGCGATCGAGCAATTCATGACCGACAGTTTCCAAATCAGCAGCTTCTAAATAGCGTTCTGCAAAATTTGCGCTGCTGTGAACCACAAACACCGGCTGCTGCGGATCGAGCCGTTTGCTGCTGTCCAAACCAACCCAAGCTAAATCAGCATTATCGGGAAAAGAAACAGATTTCCACTGCGGATTTAGATTGCTCAAATCTTGCTGTTTTGCCGCAGAATAGCCAGCCATAACGGTAATGCAAGGGTCGTACTCCACAGAACGCAATTTGTCAATAAAATCAGGCGAAAAACCCATTTCAGAATTCAAAAACATCAAAGCTTGAGGTGCAGGAATTGCCACAACCACAGCCTTAGCAATCAATTCTTGAGGTATCTCTAAATTGCTGTCAGTGACTTCTAGGGAAAGATGCCATATTTGGTTATCTGTAGTCGAAATAGCTTGTACGCGGCGGCCAAACCAAATTTCTACCCCCTCCGCCAGATACTTACCGACAGCATTCATACCCGCAGGTGCGACATAGCAAGAACTAGCAATAGCAGAAAGTTTCCCCTGTCTGAATTCCCAGACAGTATCAGTCCAGAGTTTGAGGATGTGGCGATCAACCAAAGCCTCAATTAACCCCTGCACCGCATCCCCCTGCGGTGCCAGATACCGCGCCCCGTGATCGGCCCTAGTACCATGTACGCGGCGGGTAGCAACACGTCCCCCCGCGCCGCGAGATTTCTCAACAACAGCCACAGAATAACCAGCTTGACGCAACCGTTGAGCGCAACTCAGCCCCGCCATACCCGCACCAATCACCGCAACATCGAACATAATTGGACTTTCAGATACATTACTTACCGGACTTTTTCTAGGAAATAAGCCTTAAGCTAATTTCTTAACTTGCAGTTAATTTGCGATAGCAACGAGCGGTGATTAAATGAGGGTGAAAAACCTCGATAAAATTAGACTGAAGTTTAGTAAAAAATGTGTTCATTTCTTGCTGGTCTTCTAAATGAAAAGGAAATTCTTGATTAAAACCTTTAAAGAAATACCAGTTAAGGATCATCTTCCCTGACGGAGCCAGCATTTGGTGAAACTCCATCAATTGCTGACTGGGCTTGACTAAATGTTCCATCACATCTAAACAAATAATCGTATCGAAAACTTCGGTCGGAGATACTTCCAGACTACACGAAATTTTTTCACTCAATCCTAACTTAGCAGCTCGGCTTTGAACAAAATTGCAATTTATGGGGTTAAGATCGCAATAGACTACTTGTTCTACTTGAGGACAAAGAGCTGCTGCAATAGCATGAGTGCCAATACCGCCGCCAAAATCTAAAACTCGACCGGCAGCCATATCTGATATTAATGTTAAAGTGCCTCCTATGTAATCCTGATTGGACATATGCCAAGCTCCGAGGTCAAATAGGTAAGCTTGTCCGACTCGATCGCGATAAAACTCGCTAGCTTTTTCCCAATCAAAATCCCGATGGCCTATTTCTTTTAGGGATTTTTGACCGAGGGCTAGCTCTTGTTCAATTGTTTCTAAATCTAAGTTTAAAAAATCCTGTAGATGCTGCTTGAGATTGAAAGTATCTTGCCAATATCCCTGCAAAAAAGACGGTGCGACAGAAGAAGACATCATTTACTTTTTCTAAAAAAACCAAACTCATTATAGGATTAACTGACATTTTTGAACAGAAGTACACTAAATTATTTTTCCTTTGTTTATAGCGAATAAAATAGTGGGGGCTCAGGGCGACGGTTTGACTCCTCAAGCTGCGGGGTTGCAAGCGTACCGAGGGGTTCGGGGTTGGCTGCTGGGCATCTAAATTGTATTTTTAGGCTCGGCGGGACACCAAACTTGACTGTAAAATTTAGATGCGCGTCCGGCGATCAATGTAGCTGCTGAGGTTATGGCTTCTAGCACTCGGATATTCTGTGCAAAGCCTGTCGATCGTCCTGCGCCAGGTAGTAGAATAAGGGACAGCACGAATCCATGATTAAGACCCGATAAAAAATGCCACTGTAGGTAAATCCTAAATCCCACTGGTTGTCAACCAGCAGCAATCTAAAATCTAAAATCTAAAATCTAAAATCGTATACGGGAGGGCAAAATTTTGGACGAACTCAGAGCAGCACTCGAATTGACAACAGAAGAAGAATTGCAGCAACTAACAGAACTTCTGTTCAGCCGCAAGTTTAACCCTTTAGATTACGTACAAACCCCCGCACCGATAGATGTACAAAGTCGCGATCGCCAAGCATGGCTCGACGCCGTAGAACAGCGGTTTCGCTATCTTGCAGCCGACGGGTTGACGGTACTCAGAGGGCGAACCCAACAAGTAACTTACAGACAAGCACTAATTCAAGTTTGTCGCTATCTCAAAATCCCTTATCCCAGACAGTTGTCAACCACCGACTTAGAGGCAGAAGTATTTCTGCACTTAATGGGCCGCGCGTGGAAGCGTTTACCTGCAGACGAACAGCAAGCGCTGACAGTGCGCGTACAGCGAGCTATCGTTGATTCTAAACTCTCAGAACCCCTGCCCATTTCTGCTGAAAAAGACCCGCTGGGTTTACTGTTCAAAGGTGGCAGCGCTTTAGCTGTTAGTTCCATCTTAAAACCAATGTTGCTCAAACTAATGGCAAATCAATTTGCGCTGCATTTTGCCACCTATCAAATGGCAAAACAAGGAGTGCTTGCAGGCACTGCAACTGCAGCAACCCAGTTTCAAAATTATGTCGCAATTCAGACGGCGCGGCGCGGTATGGCGGTGAGTGCGGCTCGTTACGGTGCAACGCGGAGCGTATTTTCGTTAGTCGGCCCGGTGATGTGGACTTGGTTTTTAGCGGATTTGGGTTGGCGATCGATTTCCACGAACTACGGCCGCATTATCCCGACCATTTTTGCCCTAGCTCAAATTCGATTAACGCGATCGGAATGCGTTTGGGAACTAGCTTAACGATGGTAAATTGTAGACTTTAGATGTGAGATTGGGAGTGTGGGTGAATATCAAAAATCGGTTGAAATTAGCTGCCAAACTGACAGCCGAAAATCTCAAGTCTCGCCTCCAAAAACATCCAGATCCCCGCCTGCAAATCCCTTGGAATTTCGCCCAAGTGGGGATGCTGATTTTTCCCTTAATTCCAATTTTAGGAGCTTTAGGTTTATTCCTGGGATTGGCCGGCACTTGCAAGCAAAAGTTCCGTCAAATTAGTCGCCGCCCGTTGAATCGAGGCTTCGCAATTCTGAGCGGGTTGCTAGTCATCACAGCGGTTTTTGCCCACAACCGCATCGAGGCTTTTATAGGGTTGTACAATTTCTTGCCGTTCTTTATATTGTTTGCCGCTTTCAGCAGTTTAATTCAAACTCTGCCTCAATTGCGGCAATTGTCTTGGATGATTGTAATTAGTTCAATTCCAGTGATAATTTTAGGTCTGGGACAGCAATTTTTAGGTTGGAGCGGCATCGATCAATTGCAGCCTGTTTTTGGCTGGGTACTCGAACCCAAAGGCAATCCCCCCGGCCGCATGGCTTCTGTATTTATGTACGCAAATATTTTAGCTGGCTATCTGACAATTGCTTTTATTTTAGCAATGGGACTGTGGATGGCAGAAGGCAGAAGGCAGAAGACAGAAGGCAGAAGGCAGAAGGCAGAGGGAAGAAGGCAGAAGGAAATAATTAATGAACTGCAAATTACCAATTCCCAGTTACCGATTCCCAATTACCGCTTTCCAATTACCGCTTTCCAATTACCGCTTCCCAATTACCGCTTCCTATTTTTAAGTTTTGCAGCGATCGGAAATGGTGTTGCTTTGATTTTTACTAATTCTCGCAATGCGTGGGGACTGGCAGTTTTGGCAGTTTTGGCTTTTGCATTTTATGTGGGTTATAAAAAATTATTAGCTGCGGTTTTTAGTGTGGCTAGCACAGTTTTTTTGTCTGCCTTTGGCCCGGAACCACTGCGGCAATCTTTACGAAGAATTGTTCCGGCTTTCTTTTGGGCTAGACTCACCGACGAAATGTTCCCAAATCGGCCGACAGCTACTTTGAGAACTACTCAGTGGGAATTTGCTTGGTCGATGACTCAGCAGCGTCCTTGGACTGGTTGGGGATTGCGAAATTTTACGCCTCTCTATCAAGCTCAGATGCAAGAATGGCTGGGCCATCCTCACAGTTTGATACTGATGTTGACGGCGGAAACGGGAATACCCGCAACGCTTTTGTTGTTGGGTTTAGTTGGTTGGGTTTTGGCTAGGGGTGTTTTGCTGCTGGCGAATTGGCCGCTTTTCCCTGGGGATATTAAACACGAGCAAATAGCAACACAGGAGGTAGCGGAAAATGCTTTATTTCTCCCTCAAAAATCGATAATAAATAGCACAAATCAGGTGGTTTGTCAAGATGTAAGAGCGGCCGATCGCCTAATTTTTTTCAGTTATTTATTAGCCTTCGCCGCCTGTACGCTATTTAACACTGTAGATGTGACGCTGTTTGATTTTCGACTCAATACTACAAGCTGGTTGCTGTTAGCCGCAATTTGCGGAGTCAGCCAGAGGGAATAGGGAATAGGGAATAGGGAATAGGGCATCGGGCATCGGGCATCGGGCATCGGGCATCGGGCATCGGGCATCGGTTATTGGTTATTAGAAGGAACAACCAACAACCAACAACCAACTACTGACTAATGACTGTAAATGAAAAATAAAGTTGTACACTGAAAATCGAGCAAATGACTGCTATGGCGTAAGTTTAGTACGGAGTTTTAGGAGTTAAAGTTGTACACTAACGGAGAATTAGTGTAGTGAATGAGTCAAAATTGAGAAAATAAAGTTCTACACCGTAGCACTATGGCTTGTGATAGATGGAGAAAATCTTATACCCAATAGGGTTAATTTTCGTCAAAGAGTCGCAGGAAGTAGCAGCTAACCTGGTAGACATATGATATGGAAAAGGTAGTAGCAGTATGGCTGTGGTTGGATGTGATTTATGGGCGAGAGTGTGAGAGAGTGAATGTGAGAGTGAAGCCGAAAGTGAGGGTGTAAAGTGCGATCACTCCAACTGATAGAGTTTGATTGGGAGAGTGCGATCGCATCGTTAAAATCTGGTCAGCCTGTAATTCCTGTCTGGTTAGATCGGATTCATCAAGGGCTAGCTAGTAAGCTGGTGAGTTAGGCGCGATCGCACCCCGTTGCCGTCTTAAACTGCCCGATCCGGTGACAAGGCGACTGGGCATAACACGCCCCACACAACCTTGGAGGTTCCAACTTCATCCCCACTCCAGCAGGCGGCAACATCCCTGTAACCCTTGGGTTGTACTCCCTCATACTCAGTAGCCACTAGCTATCAGACAAAGATTCGAGATTATGGATTTTAGCAGGTGATCGGCGGTCAACTCTTCTCAACCGTGTCCAATCTGTGCGAGGTAGTTGCAGGCGATCGAGCTTGGCTAATTTCCTCAAACAGATAACGCTCGATCGAAGCAGCAAATAGCTGTAATGCTTGATAGGCTCCACAACAATGTGGAGGTTTTGGCGTTGCTGAATCAAGGGGTGCAGAGCGATCGGGTGAACGTCTGGGTGGCGGCTGAGGTGGCGGATTACCTGTACCGGATGGCTGCGGGCAATCTCAAACGGTTTGTGTGAGTAGTCAAGGTTTTGTGGTTAAAGCCTTGACTGCATTTATACTATTTTAAGACCTAAACATTGCCTTTAAAGATAAGTGTTTTGACGGGGCTGTCACCCAGTTAACCCGAAAAGAAAAAGTCAAAAGGCTACTCCCGATCGACGTGGCTGTCTTTTCCTCACTTATGGAAACTGGGTTATAAATTCTGTCTTTGACAGCATTGGCAATCTCCTGACATTTAATTAGTCCTGTTTGGGTTCTTGAACCAGAGTAAATAACCAAGAACCTTCTTTTTTCTTTTTACTACGTCGCCACCCTAAACCCTCTGGATCTCGTGGTTTAACCCATTCCAAAAATTTATTAGGGTGACTGTATGCGTTATTGAGAATAGTGCGCTGACTAAGTTTCAAGCGTTTCGCTAAATCCTCTATACTCAACTGTTTATTCACGGGCGTATATATCTCAACCTCAACTACATCCTCTGCGGATTTGAGAATTAGTGAATCTTCATTAAGAGACTGCTCTTGATAGACTTCGGGGGTTGGAGGAGTTAAGGTTTCAGTGAGAGGTTCAGCCTGGTCAGCGGCAAGGTGATCGTTACCATTTAAGAATCGATCACTATCTTGAGACTGTTCTTTGGCGGGCTCTAGTAATGCCACAGGAGGCTCTAGTAATGCCATAGGAGGCTCTAATCCTTGCCTCAAATGCTCAATCAACTCTTTGAGCCTGCCCCCCTGATAAAAGGTCAGTAGTTTCTCCGCTGCCTTTTTGGGATTGTCCATTCGTATAGATTTAGACCGATCTTTAACCCCCAGCAGTTCTTTGACGTACCTGTTGAGTTCGCGGCTGTAAGCTGGCTCCTTATCCTCATCGTCGGGAATTGGGTTAGTATATATGTAGTTGTTGATTCTTACGCCAACCAAATCTCGCTTGTCCACGTACTCTCGTTCTTCTGCGGTCAAGTGATCGGGGTCTTTTATGTCACGTCCTAACTGCGCGGCAACATCTATGGCTATAAGTCCTCGATCGAGTAACACACCTATGGCTGGAATAGCTTCTGCTGCTCGGTTTGCGGCTCTAATACGTTTCTGTTGCGCTGATTGTAAACTCTCATCGAACTTCGGATAGTGACTATCCGAAGTTTCCTCAATAAGATCCGTCCGTTCTCCTTGGCGAGACTCATAGATGATTGCCCGAAACCTTCGTTGTACTTCAGGATCGGCCTGAAGCACTCTGTCTATAGTTTCTACGCTAGTTTCTAATCCATTAGGACGTTTGGCGGTAATAAAGGCTCGGAAATTCCCAGAATCCGTGCCTTTAGTGTAGCAACAGTAGTAAGGAGTCATAACTCTCTTGGCAACATAAAGGCATTCCCACAACTTCTCGTCAATAATTTCTTTGATAAACTGGGGAATTTTGTCTACAAAAGCTAAATCCTTACCAATTCCAGAGGCTATCCCATCAGAGATTAAAAAAGCTTTAACCGCTCGATCGTGCTGATCTTCAGGCAATTTATCTCCGTCAGACAGGACTTTGTGAACAAGGGCTAACTCTGGAATTTTAGACTCGTTCGGATCGATAATTTTGATGTCTGTGTAACTCATGAATCTCCACCTTCTTTAATACGGTTGGCATGAAGAATTTGATCGCACAACCAATGATAAAGTTTTTCCCATCCTTCGTAGTTGACAAAACCTTTTAAAGGAATCCCGTGTCTTCGTTTAGCTTTACCGTAAATCTCTTGAACTTTTTTTACCCGTTCTTGTTCACTACCATTAGGTAACAAAATGCAAGCTAAATGGAAAGCTTTTTTATTAACCTCCCTTCGAGCAAACTTGAGTTTTTCATCGGGCAAAAAGTCTGCATACTCTGAAGGGAATCCTGAAGGAACAATGCTGCTTAAAGAATTGCGCTCTACAGGCTCATTATTTTGAGCATCCCGGTATTGTTGATATAATAACTCAAACAAAGCTTTCTCTTTATCGCCCATTAACATCTGCGCTAGATGTGCAGGAGTTTTACCTTTGCCCCAATGCCGCCAAATCTCAGTATTTTCAATGGCCCATTCAGCGACAATGGCATATTCTATCGGAATTTCCTCACTTTCTACGATATGGCCTTCTAGTTCTCCCGTAGAAGCAATGGGTTCAAATGAAGAGTTTATTGGCTCAGAGTCCTTATCTCTATTTTCTTTTTCTTGTTCTTCGGATGATCCTTCTTCTTCCTGTTCTTGCACAAGATGGGCAACCTCATTTAAGACTTCTAATGCTAACTCCATTAGTGTTTTATGTGCAGGAATTAAAGTTTCAACCGCTTCTGGCTCTTCTTTGGGGAAAAGGCGGAGCAAGCGCCCTAAATCTTGTGTAAAAGATAAAAGAGCGCGAATATTGGTGGCATGGATGCGATACTTTAAACGAGGGATAGAAACACCTTCGCCTAACATTCCAACTCCAATAATCCAAGAAGTTGCGTTTGAACCAGTTTCAGCAGCAAATCTTTCAATAAGTTCAGTCGGATTTTGACGAGGGTTAAATTTTGAGGTTGGCTCGTCATCTTTGGAAACTACTACTAAAGCATCCTGTCCAGTAATACTGCGAATTCGCTCTTTCATTTGTGCAGCAGCTTTAATAGTAGGGACTCGCACGTAGGTAGCGCATTCAGGCAGCCCGTTAGCTCGATCGCGTTGCATTCGCTGGTACGCCCATGTAATCGCTTCTTTGACCCAACCGCCATTAACATCAATAGCTGTGTTAAGGGCATCACCGGAAAACGAGCGAGAAGCCCCTGGCTTTAGACATGGGGAGGAAAGCGGCTGCGACTTCAGTCGCCTTGAATC
>NZ_JAUBOV010000186.1:0-2380 GCF_036700405.1 Microcoleus sp. T3_D1 | reverse complement strand
GTATTGTACAATACGCGAGCGGGGACGCTCGCACTACAATAAAAAAAATGCTTTTTACAAAACTGAGATGCTCCCCTACCCTTCGGGGTCTTTTGAAAGTAATCCTATTAAAATAGGATCGAAATGGTTTTTTTGGGGTCAGACTTCATAGTCCGATCGCAGAATCTGCAAAGTTAACTGATTCTCCACTCTTAACAGTAAAATCTAGTATAATTTTTAACTGATTTCCCGTTTCAATCTTGTCCCCCGCTAGGAAAGGGGGAACTCCAAAATAAGGATTTTAAAATCGCTTGAGGGCACCGGCCGAGTTCGCGTAGAGATAATCTCGGCAGGTAGATGACTTATTATTCATTGTGATATATATATATGAAAAAAATGCAATATTAAGTATAATACGCCGCCAGCAATATGTCTGGTAGAGAAAATGAGTCAGAATAAGTATTCCAAGAAATCTCAACCTAAAGCTGGTATCAAAGCCGATCGAAAGCAGCAGAACAATCAAAACGACTTATTTCCTGTAGTCGGAATAGGAGCTTCTGCCGGTGGATTGGAAGCCTTTATGCAATTACTGAGCCATTTGCCGATCGATACCGGCATGGCGTTTATAATAATTCAGCATATGTTGCCGCATCAGGAAAGTGTGTTGAGTGTGATTCTGGCTCGATCGACCCTGATGCCCGTGCATGAGGTGACAGATGGGATGCTCATAGCACCCAATCAGGTCTACGTTATCCCCCCGAATGTCAGCATAACCATCGATCGAGGGGTGCTGAAGCTAACGCCTCGCGGCAGAGGACGCGGGGTATTTATGTCCGTCGATACTTTTCTGTTGTCCCTCGCCGAAGAACGGGGGAACAAAGCCATCGGCGTCATTTTGTCCGGGGGCGACGGCGATGGTGCCCAAGGGTTAAAAGCGATTAAGGTCGCGGGCGGTATTACTTTTGCCCAATGTCAAGACTCGGCACAAGTTAGCAGTATGCCCAACACTGCCGCGGCTACGGGTCAGGTAGACTTTATCTCGACACCGGAAAAAATTGCCCAGAAGATAGCAGAGATCGCCCGTCATCCCTACATGGTCGATCGGCTTTCGACAGATGCGATCGGCTTGTGACAGATGCGATCGAAAGTAAAGATGCGATCGAAATTAAAGATGCGATCGAAATTAAAGATGCGATCGCCATTATCTACAGTTTGCTGCGGGCGGCTACAGGAGTTGACTTTACTCACTACAAGCAAACCACCTTGAAGCGGCGGATACATCGGCGGATGTTGCTCTACAAGCTGGAACGGATCGAAGATTATGCCCAATATCTCCAAAACACCCCCACAGAAGTAACGGCGCTGTATCACGATGTCTTAATTCATGTCACCAGCTTTTTCCGCGACCCCGAAACCTTTGATGCCTTAAGCACCAATGTTTTTCCCGCAATTGTCAAAGATAAATCGCCTAAAGCACCGATCCGAATTTGGATTGCCGGCTGTTCCACGGGTGAAGAAGCTTACTCGATCGCCATTTGCTTGCTAGAGTTTTTAGCAGCTCGATCTACTAACCTGCCGATTCAGATTTATGCCACAGACATCAGCGAAAGTGCGATCGCGATCGCCCGCACTGGCTTTTATACCCAGGCCCAAGTCGCGGATATTTCAGCCGAACGCCTACATCGCTTCTTTGTCCAAGTCGAGGGCGGATACCAAATCGCTAAGCCGGTGCGCGAACTCTGCGTCTTTGCTAGACAAAACCCGATCGCCGATCCGCCATTTTCCCGGATGGATTTGATTACCTGTCGGAACGTGCTGATCTATCTGGGCCCCCAGTTGCAGAAAAAACTGCTGCCAATGTTCCACTATGGGCTTCGGCCCGCAGGCTTTTTGCTGTTAGGCACTTCGGAAACGGTTGGTGAGTCTTCAGAATTGTTTGCGCTATTCGACAAAAAGAATAAAATTTATACTAAAAAAGTGCTATCGCATTGGATCAGCATGGATTTAAATGCTAGCAACTATCCTCTGACAGCCGTCAACCCTCCACCGGTGCAGACGGAAAGATTGGACGAAATCGAAATGGAGAAAGAGGTCGATCGCATTGTTTTGAATCACTATGCCCCTGTCGGGGTCGTGATTAACACACTCAGCGAGATTATGCAATCCCCGTAGACGTGCGTAATCGAAATATCGGCAGTGGTTATCTGCGTTCATCAGCGTTTATCTGCCTTCATCTGCGGTAAAAAAAAGGCAATAATCCCTAAATAACCCTCAGGGTAAACGCATCTAAATTAAGTTGACAGAAAATCATATTTGTGCATCAGTTTTTTTTATAAAACAATTCTTAAAACTCTTAAATCTGATGCAATTAACCCAGTTAAAATCGAGCTTTAAGGACTTC
>NZ_JAUBOV010000074.1:23780-39617 GCF_036700405.1 Microcoleus sp. T3_D1 | reverse complement strand
GGGGATGGCAACTATTGGCTGGCTGGATGTAGAAATCTCCGCCGCTTGTTCGTTTGCTGCTGATAAGGGCTGAATAGCTGAGGGAATTTCGCTGGGATTCTTTTCCTGTTTTTGAATATTGGGGATGCCAGCCGCTTGTTCGTTAGCTGCTGGTAATGGCTGAATCGGTGAAGGAATTTCGCTGGGATTGTTTTCCTGCTTTTGAATATTGGGGATGCCAGCCGCTTGTTCGTTGGCTGCTAGTAATGGTTGAATCGGTGAGGGAATTTCGGCGGGCGAGTTGTTCGGGTTTTGAAGGTTGGGAACGCCAGCCACTCGTTCGCTGACTGCTGCTAATGGCTGAATGACTGAGGGAATTTCACCTGAAGAGTTTTCCTGTTTTTGGATGTTGGGAATTTGGACTGGCGAGTTGTTCTGGTTTGGGATATTGGGAATGTCAGCCGCTTGTTCATTCACTGCTGGTAATGGCTGAATCGGTGAGGGAATTTCGTCTAAATAGTTTTCCTGCTTTTGGACGCTGGGGATGCCAGCCGTTGGTTCGTTAGCTACTGTTAATGGTTGAATCGGTGAGGGAATTTCGTCTAAATAGTTTTCCTGCTTTTGGACGCTGGGGATGCCAGCCGTTGGTTCGTTAGCTACTGTTAATGGTTGAATCAGTGAGGGAATTGCGTCTAAATAGTTTTTCTGTTTTTGGACGTTGGGAATCGAAATGGTTTGTTCATTCGCTTGTAAATTGGCTTGAGAAGTCTGACCTAACTCCTCACTACTAAACTCTTGCAAACGTTGATTTTTGCTTGAGTCAACGGCTTCTCTTTCCTCGGCAATTCGCCTGGTTTGAATCGCAGGAGTTTGTCGTTGGTTTTCAACTGCACCCTGTGGAATTTCTCCGATACTTTCCCCCACATCCTCGATACCTCGGCGGTTTACTCCCGTGGGAGTATCCTCTCTCATCTCCTCATTTAATGAAGATTTTTGGAGCGTGTCTCCTACTGTTGATAAGTCAGGGCTTTCTGTTGGTTTTTCAGGCTCTCCAACAGCAGTTTTTTCGCGCCTTTTGTCTCTGGGAAATTCAGACTTTTGTAGGAAGAAATGAGATAGGGAATTTGTGTTTTTAGCGGTGGGGCTGTTTTTTCGCGTTCTCGGTTCTAGGCGATAAGGAGGGGGAGTTTCTATTTGGGTTTGTACCACCGTTGATGGTGGCGGTGCAGGTGTTTCTGCTGGGGTTTCGGCAATAGTTGAAGGGGGTACGAGAGTTTCGGCTGGCTCTTTGTTAATAACTGAAGGGGAAACAGGTGCTTCTGCTGGTTCTTTGTTAATAACTAAAGGGGGAACAAGGGCTTCTGCTGGTGGCTCGGTGGCTTCCCTTTCCGTTAATACGTTTTGAGTGAGTGGCTGAAATTCACTGGTAGAGAAATCCTGCCAATTTTCCTCACCTTCTGAGGTTTGTAATAGGTTTTTATTGGGAGCCGTTAATGACCAATTAATCAGGTTAATTGAGCGTGACCCAAGAGGATCTAAAAATTTAGCATACAAAAAATTATTTCCTAAAGGATTAGGAGCGAGCAGGGGGTGTTTAATTCCCAAGGCTTCCTCTTTAGGAGCTACCTCTACCCTATTTTCATCCTTTTGTTGATTTTTCAGAGGCTCAGACATCGCTCAAACACCTGTTTAATGACTGGGGAAAAAACCCAATAAATCTCTTCCTAAACCGACTGTTGCACCGCCACTGCCTTGAGCGGTTTTTACTTGTAAACCTTCATAAGCTAAAGTTACTTCTTCAATGGCAACTGAGTTGCCGTCCGCTTGAAAGCCTGGGGCTTTCCAACTAATCGGAATTGCTCCTATTAGTGTCCAACACATCATGGTTTCTCCGGCTTGGTTAAACAGGAGAATATTGACATTGCGGCGGCTGCTAGGTTGACCTGTTAGAGCAAAGGTAATCCATCCCCAAAATGCTAAATCGTCGGTCATACCCCGTTTTAGGGTGACATCGGTAAATTCAGCATGACCTAAAACTATTCTTTGCTGGTCATTGACTCCCCCTTCTAAGTAGGTTTCTTTTTTTATATTGACTCCTAAACCTGAACATTCGGTAAAAGATGCTCTCACTTCGCTTTCTATTTCAATATAAAAGCGATTTACTGTAATGTAACTTTTTCTATGAGAATCCTCAGATTTTTTAATTTTTATTTGTTCATTAATTATATTTGATAATCTCTCTTTGTTGTTAACATATTTAGTGAGATTATCACGAGTCAACTCCTTCTGTTCTTCTCTTAGCTTATTTTCCAGACTAGATATTTTATTTTGCTGCTCCTTTTTCTTTCGCTCAATTTCGTCTTTTTTCTGGTTATAGTCCGTACTTTTACTATCAAGCTGCCCACTTTCCAGCTCAAGTTTATTTAAATCGAGCCTTGATTTCTCAAGTTCTTCTTGAGTAGTGACTTTTTGAGTCGGTTGTGGGGTCTGATTTTGGTTAGGCTGATCCATAGATATAAGGTTTTATTGCTAAAAAAATGTGGTAAATGTGAAAAAGTATATGGGGGATTGATGGAGAAAGGTTTGGTCAGAATATGATAAAGATGAGCTGTCACTAATCCTCAATAACTTCTACTACGTTCTTTTTGCAAGCGCAAATCGTCTAAGAGAAGCTGGTAAACACGATCGCCTAACATTCGCATTTTCAAAGGGTCGCTCATAATTTCTTCAGCAAGTTTGCAGAGGTCGTTAAAATTTGCTTGAGAGTCGCTGTCAGACCGATCGCTCTGAATCTTGGCTGAGGCTGCATAGCCAGCAGGAACAGTTAAATCGCCGATCGGTTTCCAACAAGGCGTTTCGCCTTGATTAAATTTCATGCTCAAGAGTCTCCAGAAAGTACCTCGCCATTAGATCCACTATAGAGAACCACCTCTAAGGAACGGTATTAACCAAAGGTCGAATGTTTGCTATTGTCCAGTAGCATTTACCTGTTGGTGGGAAGTGGGACAATACCAGTTTTGGTGAGCAACTGCTGGCTTTCTTGCGTTTTCAAGATTTCGGCAAAGCGATCGCCGATCGCAGCCCGGCGGTTGTCGCGCCTAAAAATCACGGCGAGGGGATAGGCAAGGGGATAGCGATCGCTCTGAAATACTTGGTAATTGGGGCGGTAGCCTCCTTTTTGGTTGCACAAATCGGTGGCGGGGTCAATGGGGCGGCCGCCGTCTTGGACCAGGGGCTGAACAAAGTTCTTATCGCTATCGCCCACCGCTAGCGGATAAACGGAACACTGCCCGAATACTTGGCTGATCGCCCCAAACCCGATCGCGCCAATTTGGTCATTCTCAAAGTCTCGCAGGGCATCCCGCAAGGCCGATATGGTAGGCACTTGCAAGATTTCTGGGACATTCTTGCGGGAAACCAGAGAATTAGCCTGAGACTGCACCAGGTTTCTAAATTGCGCGATCAGTTCCTCATCTCGGAGTACCCGCTGCTCAAAAATGCCGACAGCCTCGGCACTGGGGGGAATGTACAGCCGCACGGGCAAGTCGGGCCCTCCTAACTGCTGCCAGTTGGCAATTTTTCCGGTGTATAGCTGTTGGATCTGTTTAAAGCTAATTCGCCCGTTGAGATGTTTTGGTAGGGAACGATCGCGCTGTTCGTAGCTGAAAGGGACATAAAAGACCAAACCGTCATAGGCAAAGGTTTTCGCCTTGAGATCGGTACTCAGATTGGTCGTGAGGCTGCTGATTGCAAAGTCCACTTGTTCTAAACGGACTTGGGCGATCGCGTCTTTCCCCGTGGGCTGCGGCCGATAATTTAATTGGAGTTGGGGCCGCCTCTCTAGCAGTTCCGCTTCTAAAGTTTTATCTTTTTGAATCAAGTTAGGCTGCCGCAGGATATAGTTCCAAATGCCTTTCTGTTCGGCAGCGTAAGTAAATTTCCCGTTGGGAACGGCGGGCACGTCGCTGATACAGCAAGTGGGGATAGTGCTGCTGGCAACCGTCACTTGCCGCCGGGAGAACCACCACGCTAGGAGTCCACCCAACAAGCCGAGGGCGAGAAAAAGCAGCAACCACCGCCACCAGTACCTCTGCTGCTTATTTTCTGGCACAGGGGCGATCGCAGTTTCCACTCCGGCGTCTGGCAATTCTGCTTCTGGGGGCAAATTTAACAAGGCGCGGCGGGCCTCTGCTGCACTGGCGAAGGGTACGTCTAATTCCAGCAGGCGAAACAAAAATAGTTGGAGGGCAATATCAACGTTGCCCCAGTTTTGATTGTATCTGGGGTCAAGGGGGCGGCCGTCATGAGCTGTGTTTCCTGCTAGCAGGTAAAAGCTGACATAACCTAACGCCTTTAAGTCTTGGGCCGGTGTGGAAATCAGGGTTGCTTTTGGCGGCGGTTCAAACAAATGTTCCCACAAATTCAGGTCGCACAAGTAAACGAGAAATTGTGGATCGTGGAAATATAGCTGTTCCTGGGGGGAGATCAGCAAACTCTGGAGGCTGAGGTTGCCGTGAGCAATGCCTGCTTGAATTTGACCGTTTGGCAAGCGGAATTTTTGGCCGTGCAAATATTCTAAGCTTTGCAAGACTTGGTTGAGTAAATGCCGCACTTGCCTGGGTGACATTGCCCCTTTGCGGGCGATGTAGGTACTCAGGGTAGAATAGCTGTCAATATTGCCTTTTGTAATCAGGTAGCAGCGTTCGCTGTCATCGCGATCGGCGATCGCTTCTATAGGGTCAGCAATTCTGCCATTCTGCAAGCGGCCGTCTGCTAAAGATAACCCCCCCAAACTCTCAAAATTAAGTTGTGTTTGAATCGCTTCTTTTTCATTAAAATAGCGTTTCGGTAGCAAGTATTCTTTGATAATAACAGGTCGGTCTTCTATTAATTGTACGCCAGCATAGAGCCGCCCGATTCCTCGGCTGTTTAAAAGGCGCTCAATGCGGTAGCGTCCCCGCTTTCCTTGAATTTCTCCCAAGTTCGGCAACAAAGCCGGGAAGCCGCATTTTCGGCAAGCTTTTGCTTTAGGATTTTCTGTAACTGTTTGCTGGGCTTCTTGGCAGTTTAGGGGGTTATTGAAAGGACAGCGATATTTTTCATAAATAGTCAACTTTTCGGCTGTAACTTCTTCCCTACTCTCCCCTGCAACGGTCATGGGAAATTCTTCTGGGGCTGTTTCTTCCTCTGGATCAGGTCTGAATAAATCCTTGATATCTTCCTGAATAAAAGGAACGAACCAACGCAGGGGAGGTGGCACTATATTATAAATGCCGTACCGCAGATAATAAGTCGCATAGCTCAGCCTACTGCCAAGCGTCCACTTCCCCTGCCTTTTAATTTCTTCGAGGGTGCGGCGGGGTACTTTGGGTTGAAATTTAGGAAGTGTCACTGTTGATTTTACTCCTGTTCTGTCTGGTTTTCGAGCTGATGTTCAACGAGGGCGATCGCCTCCGAAGGGGATAATTGAGCGTTGATAATGGCGATAATTCCTGGCAAATATTTATCCATTGTTAAGACATTTGCATAAACTAAATTATTGACGAGTCCTGTGGTTAACTTCTCATTTTCCACATCGATACTGCTTTTGTAGCGAATCTCTCCATCTATAAAGTCTAACTCAAAATTACCAACTATTAAACCATAATTTCCCTTCATTAAATATTCTGCCATTGCTAGGATTTTTTCGGGGGATACTGCTAAAGGACAGACCGAATAAAACACGAATTGTTGAGCTTCTTCAAAAGCGCACGCATAACAAGTCCAGCGTCCATTTTCCCCCTCAAATCCCATTTGCAGAACAGACTCTCCCTCAAGTTCTACAAAGTTCCAATCGTCCTCATCAAAAAATTCTCTCATCACTTCAGAAATAGGCTGAGGTTGGGAGGAATTGTTAAAGTCAAGTTTTTCTAATAATCCTATAAATTGAATCAGATTTTCGGAAGACTCTTCGCTGCTAGAATTTAGGGTGTCCAACTGGGATGTCAAACTCTCAGTTTTTTCTTGAATAAAACTAGACAAGGATTCAAGAATTTTATTTCCTGTAGATACGGCTTCATTGATTTCGCTCAGATTTAGGTGATCCCAAAACGTTCGATATCCTACTTTTTCTGTTTCTTGCTGTTGTTTTACTGATAAACAATACCAATTTTCTGTATAATTAAAAGCTTGAGTAACATCATCAGAAAAGTCTAAATTTATCAAGAAATCAATAATATTTTCTGTTTTTTTTCCTTCCTGATTCAGTTTGACTAACCAATCCGGTCGCAATTCAATTTCTAAAATGATAGGAATTTCTGGTAAAAACTCAACTGTCTTTATGGAAAATGTTAATTCTGATTTCAAGTTAAACAGTGAGTTTTTTAATAGGGATTTGTAAAGTTGCTCGTGGGTTGCAAATTTCAAACGGCATCGGAGAATTTCTCCATCTTTCTCAGTCAGTGTTAGAGCGATTCCCTGAACACGAACAGGGTTGCCATCAGCAGAATAGAAAGTTAATTCTTGATTAATTGGGTAAGAGTTCATAGTTTTTCCCTGTCAGCAATTCATGATTATTTTTTACGATCGGCCCTGACGGAAATTTCTACAGTCGCAGGGTCAGTTCGCTTGACTTTGGTATTAACATCTAGAGGCTGTTTAGCCTCAGTGCTAGCCTTGTTAGGTGATGGTTTTTGAGAAGTTTTTGCTTCTTCTTTAAGTTCTTCAGTTGCTTTCTTCTCTTTTTCCTCTTTGACAACTGGCTCTTTAGTTGTTTTTGGTGTTGTTTCCTGCTTCTCAGGCTGACCTGCTTTCACTTTCGGGTCTTTACCGTTTGTGGTAGCAGAAGGCATCTGTGGTTTTTCAGATGCTTTTGTTAGGCTAGGTTCTTTAGTTTTAGCGTCTGATTTGGGCTGAGAATTTTTGCTGAACAGGGAACCCCACAAGCTGCCTCCTTCAGATTTACCTTTTTCAGCTTTTGGTTCTGTTTGAGGAGTTAAACGCTCTAGGTTTTTTGCCAAACTTGCTGTATCCTCTTGTGGAGGCTTTTGTGGTCTGCCTTTAATTTGAATATCGTAGGTAAAGCTATCGCCAATAGTAGCTGATCCCACAATTTTAAGCAACTCTAAATCAAAGTCTACAGCAACTCTATCCAGTTTTTTCTGTACGATGTCAGGGTTAGGGTATTGATTAACAATTTGCTGGATTAACTTCACAATATCATAAACTAAATCGTCCGGTAAAGCTTGATTATCTTCTACTCCAGCTTGTTTTTTCTTCTGTTGTTCCTGTTGTTTTGGTTGCTCGATTTTTACTTTCATTGTTAGCTTGTTTCCTTGAATATTCGAGCTAACATTTACATTGGAATTTGAGGTGAAGTAATCCAATGCCATTGATGCGCCAACCGCCACAGCACCTATAGCCAGTGCTTTTCTCTCAGCCTTTTTCACCTCTGCGTTGCCATTAGAATTGCCCTCAGCTTCGCGTTGTACAAAAGATGGGGCTTCTTCACTAACTCGCTGTACTGTACGGGATAGTAAAGGGTTGCTGGGAGCAACTTGGGGAGACTCGCCAGACTGTTGAACAACGTGGGTGAGTTCGTGAGCGAGGAGTCTCTGACCCGTTTGGCTTTCGGGCGCGTAAGCCCCCTGACGGAAGAACACATCCGAGCCCGTTGTAAAGGCGCGAGCTTCCAGAGAACGGCTGAGGCGATCGCCTTCTGTATCGGCATGGATGCGAACGCTGCTGAAATCAAAACCGAAGGCATTTTCCATTGGGGCGCGAACATTTGGCGCAAGTTGTTGCCCTTTACCTTGCGATCGCTCAATGGCTTCTTCCACGCCGGTACCATCAACCGTCGAAGTCGCTCCCGGTATCGCTTCCCGTTGAGCCTGGGTTGATTCCTCTTTGGGAGCGATCGCTTGAATTTGATATTTTGTTTTTTCTTTATTTTCCGGAGCAATAGTCAGAGATTGGACTTGATAGCGCTGTTTTAACTCGGGCAAACCTTTCTCTACATTTTTGTATGTTACCTTACTTTTGACTAATTTTTTCAGTTTTTTCGCCAAATCTTTCAAAACTTTCTTAGAAGTTAGTACCTTGGCTTTTAGTGTGAAATTCGCCTTTTTCTTATCTCCCTTCAGTTGGCTTTTAACAATCAGTTGGTTTTTCGGATTTTTCCAAGGGTTCTCTTTTTTTAATTGTAAAATTTTAGTGCCTGGTTCAATTTGTCGCTGCACTTTCGTTGGTTTAGTCTTGGCGGGGGCTTTCAGTTGTTTGGTCTTGCCCACGATTTCGTATTTACTGGAGGAACCAAAAACACCTCCTTTCTTGACCTTTAGCTCATCGATTTTGTGTTGAGAAGCAATCGCAGGCAATTGTTTCTCAACTTCTTTGGGATCGCGAACTTTTTTCACCAGTTCCTGAGTTTTATTCTGAGCCGTAGCTAGGCGCTTTTTAGCATTATCCTTTGAGTTTTTATCTTTTATTCCTAACTCTTGTTTAATTTTACCCTTGATTTTGTTATATCCTTTCTTGACCGCTTTTTTGGCTTTATTATATCCTTTCTTGACCGCTTTTTTGGCTTTATTATATCCTTTTTTAACCGCTTTTCCTATGGCTTTAAAAAATGCCTTTCCTTTGTCAAAAATAGTTGTAACAACCTTGGTAACAGGTTCTTTTAGCTTGGTAAAAATCTTTTGAATTTTAGCAGGAATACCTCCAATTCCCAAAACCGATGCTAAGAACCCTAACAAAGTCGGAATAGCATTCGCCAAAGCCGTCTCGATCATATTTGCCATCTCGCCCGGATTGCCGTCAATGATTGATTTTAGAGTATTTAAAATCGAGTCTACCAGCGCTTTAATCTGCTCTTTTTTTTCTATAAAAAACTGCACCACATCAACGATAGCTTTAGCAATTTTAGCCAAACCCGAGGCGGGATTGAGCATCCCAATCAGCCACACTACCCCTTGTTTGACGACCTCTACAATCAGCATTTCTGAGAGGTCTTTCATAAAAATTTCTTTTAAAGTCCCTATTGAAGACTTCATAAAATTCCAAATCCCGGATAAACCGTCTTTAATTAAGCTTGAAAAGAAATCAAACAGTAATTTCGCCCCTTTCCCCAAACCGCCCACCAATTCAAATACATCTCCACCCAAAGAACTGAGCATATTTCCCGCAAAACCGATTAGGGTTTCAACGCTAACCCCCAAAGATTTAAAGATATTTTGGGCGGTTTCAGGTAAGGACTCAATCGCCTCAGCCCCTTGTTCAATTAACATCATAACCACATCAATCCCCACTTGGGAAATGACTTTAACTAAATCCCACAATACCTTGAGGCTATCGGTTCCATTTTGAATTACAAAATCAATAATAAATTTAATCAGTCCAACAATATTTGAACCCAAAAACTGTTCGGCTATCCCAAAAATATTGTCTGTTGTTAAACCCAAAATTTGCAAAAGGAGGTCTAAAAATCCCTTCAAATTAAACTCTTTTGGTAATTTTAGATCGCTACCAATATTGCCAAACAGCCAAGTCACCAAACCATTTAAGAGGTGTTTGCCAACATTGTTAACAAATTGTTTCAGACCATCGC
Source organism: Microcoleus sp. T3_D1 (assembly GCF_036700405.1). Classification (NCBI taxonomy): domain Bacteria; kingdom Bacillati; phylum Cyanobacteriota; class Cyanophyceae; order Oscillatoriales; family Microcoleaceae; genus Microcoleus; species Microcoleus sp. T3_D1. The sequence continues at coordinate 30,055 of NZ_JAUBOV010000074.1, read as the reverse complement.
CAATCCCTTTAAAGAGATTTTTCATGAATCCAATCGGATCGTTAATAATGGCATCAATAACTTGACCTGCCATCCCCCCAAGTAAAGGTTCTAGAAGCCATTTTATCGGAGTTAAAACCGCTTTAATGATAGCCTTAGCCAGATCGGCGATCGCATCCAGAACTTTATCCACTAAACCCTTATTTTCTTCCTTGAGTTTCTCAATTCGCTTATCTAATTCCTTGAGATTTTCCTGATATTTTTGAGCCAAAGAATCAACCAGAGCCGCCTGTTTCTCGTGAATGCTTTGCTCTAAACCATCAAATTTTGACTGAATATTAGCCGCAGACTCCGCCCCCACTTGTTTAATATCTTCCGGCAAAGATGTTACATAATCATTAACTTGTTGTCGGCCTTTATCAACCAATTGTTTCGCTTCGTTGAGTCCAGTTTCAACAATTTCAGCAAGTTTTGAGACGCTTTTCTTCATCTCATCAAGATAAATATTTTTCCCTTCTTCATAAAAACTATTAACTTCATTGGGCAATCCTTTAAACAGATCTCTAACCCAACGCCACTTACCTTTCAATCCACTATAACGTTCCCTTTTATAAGCCGCCATTCTTCCGGCTACATAGCCTTCAAACTTCCGCTTTGCTATGTCCGAACCCCTTTTAAATTCTTTATCGACATCGGCATCTAACTTTTTCAGTCTCCCATCTACCGAGTCTTTAGTTTGCTTATAAATCTTCTCAATATCTGCGGTAACTTTCTCCCGCTTTTTCTCATCTTCTGTTTTAGTTTGTTCCTGATTTGTCGCCACTTCCGTCATGCTGGCGGTGCGATCGTTAAACATTTCTTGATTGCTTTGATCCGCCATTCCCACCGCTTCACCCCGGGCCGTTGTTACTTGTGTTTCTTCTTGTTGGCGGTATTCTTTCGGCCCTTCTGTAGACTGTTTTTTCGTGTCTTTTAAAGCGTTAATGGCTTGAGATCCCCCCATTTCTCCCCAGGTTTCCAGGCGATTTGTATTGAGAGGAACTTCTTTATGCGGTTGCTCAACTTGTTGAGCTTCTAGGGCAACTTTTCGTTGAATTAATAAATGCGATCGCTGAATACTTTCTGCGAGTAACCGTTCGTTTTCTATCGTTTCCGCAGGAGAAATATCTTGATTATTATTAGCATTATTATTGGCGGGTTCAGTTTGGGATTGAATCTCCGGTTGGGAATGGCGATCGCCCCGTGCGGGTTCAACTTCCTCCGTTGTTTCCACCGCCGGCATAGCCATCACTTTTTCAGCCATTTGATCGGCTTCCTGTTCGTACTTATCGCCAGGAGAACCGACAACTAACTTGGCTTGAACTTCCCCAAACGTTTCATCTAAATTTTCTGCCGTTTGTTTTAAAGGTGCCTCAATTTCTTTGTCCGATTTTTCTTTGGGAACAGCCTTATCTGCTTCAATAATTGGCTGCTGCTTGCCAATATCCTCTTTAATATCGGGAATAGGTTCAACAGGTTTGGGTTGTTTGGCACTGGGGTCGGGCGGAGTTTTATTCGCTTGGGGCAGTCCCCCCGCAGCTTCTTGCTTATTTTGTTCGACTTTTTTAGTTAACTCTCCTTGAACTTCACCTAATTTATTATTTTTAGAAAAATTATTGGCTTGCTCCAGATTTTTCGGAACAGCCAAACCCAATTTATCGAGAATTGCTTTCTCAAAAGTAGCGCGATCAAACGGTTTAGTTTTCTGTTGACTGGTTTCTTCCACTTTAGTCGCTTCAGCATCCCGCTTTTGCTTGTTGGGATCTTCTGCAGCTTGTTGCGCTTCATTCGCTTTCACCTGCGAAGGCTGGTGCTGGTTGTACTGTTTTGCCGTATTTTCCGACTGTTTCACAACAGCTTGAAAAGCCGGATCTTCTTGGGGAGAATTCGGCGCCGTTTCTCCCTTATCTTGGGGGATAGTAACAGGTTCAACGGTTGCCTCTTGACCGCCTGCTACAGTGCCTTCTTTAGCGCCTTCTGTAGCGCCTTCTGCACCTCCTTGATTTTCAGTTCTATCCTCAGCTTTATCCTCAGCTTTTTCATCCCCCTTCGCCTTGCTTGGGGGGGATGCTGGGTTTTGGTTATCGGTTTTTTCCTCTTTTTTATCCTGAACTTTCTCTTTATCTTTGTCCTGATTTTTATCTTTATCTGAAGCTTCAGGCGCTTTGTTATTTTCACTTGCTGACTGAATTTTCAGCCCAACTTTTAACCTTGAAATTTGATCGACCTGGGATAAACTCGGTTCGGTGAAATATGAATCTTCTTTCCCTTGAATTTTATTCGGTTTCTCCAAACGTTTGAGGGTTTTTTTCTTAATTTTCGGTCCCGTTTGTTGGATCGTGTGGGTGAGTTCATGGGCGAGGAGTTTTTTCCCTTCGTCGGTGTTGGGAGAATATTTACCAGAATTAAAATAGACATCCTGCCCATGAGTAAATGCTTGAGCGCCGAGGTCTTTACTTAATTGGACGGAATCGGAACCTGTATGAATTTTTACCCCGCCGAAGTCATTTCCGAAGCGATCTTCCATGAAAGTTCGTGTTTCATCAGGTAGCGGTTGACCGCTTCCTTTACTACTTTTTAGACGATTTTCGATGCTATCACTAGCCGTAAATCCACCATTTCCTTTTCGAGAAATCAAGTTAGACTGCTTAATTTTTAGCTGTATCTCTGGGGAGATTTGGTTGGAAATAGCTTTGAGGTGAACAACTCCTTCTATTTCTTTTCGCTGAATGGTTTCTGCTAAAGCTTTTGTTTGAATTTCTGGCTGGGTTGGGGTGAGTTCTTCTTGTTTCTGAACAGGAATTTTCATCGAGACGACTTGATCTGCCATACGATCGGCTTCCTGTTCGTATTTATCTCCAGGAGCTCCAACAACAAGCTTGGTTTGCACTGTTGCAGGAATCAACTCGGCTTCTGTTTTTTGGGAGTTTTCTGCTATGGGTTTAAGGTGAACAGTGCCGTCTTCGTCGGTTTGGCGTTGAAGGGTTTCTGCTATGGGTTTAAGGTGAACAGTGCCGTCTTCATCGGTTTGGCGTTGAAGGGTTTCTACTACAGGTTTAAGGTGAACAGTGCCGTCTTCATCGGTTTGTGGTTGAACGGTTTCTGCTACAGGTTGAGCTTGAATTTCTGGCTTTTCTTCAATTAATTCTTCTTGTTTTTGCACCGAGGGAGTCATTGACATGACTTTATCGGCCATTACATCAGCTTCCTGCTCGTATTTATCCCCTGGTGCGCCGACAACTAACTTGGTTTGCACGGTTGCAGGCACATAATCAGCGACAGAAATTCGACTAAAGTTGTAGCTAGAATTAGGAGTGCGATCGCCCCCTTCCTCTGGAGGCGGTGAAGCTGCTGCTACTGCTTGCGAGTCAGTGCTAGAGGACTCTTGCTCTTGAATTGTTGTTTCGTCTGTAAAGGCTCGCACGCTCCCCAATGCCGTTGGAGTTGCAACGGTTGGAATCGGTGTTGCTGATTTTTGGATCTGGGGAGTTGCCTTCACGCTCATCGCTTAACCTCTCTAATCCCGTGTTCAAGTCTTTCGCGCAGAAGAGGACATTAGATAATTAGTAGCACGATCGCGATCAACCCCAGAATTAGACTTTAGTCTAATTTTTGTTAAAGTCTTTGATTCAACTCAATCTATATTAATCTAGCCTAGTGAATTCTTATTCATTAGACTGCTCAGGTGAACTAAACATCTGCTGCATATAATTTATATATTCTCGATCTGCCAATGTCTTTAATTGCATCAAGCGAGCTTTGACTAGAGCGATTTTGTCCTCTGGGCTAATATCCGTAGCTGCCCCAAAAGCTAAAAATATTCTATCTATTGTTGGATTTTTTTCTGCATCAGTTAACTTACCAACATACCCCTTTTCTAGTTGATCCTCAACACGCTTTTTCCCTTGCTTAACACCTTCCCAGTCAGTTGCTGCTCTTCTTTGTTCTTCTACAAAAGGTAATTCTCCTCCTGGTGTTTTTAAAGATCTATAGAAATGTCTAAGCATACTGTAGGCTCTATGGACATATTTACCAGGTTCAGGAATATCTCGATAAAAATTAACGCTCTCAACTTTACTCAAAGCATGGAAAGCAAACCCTACTTGTTCATTAAAGGATTGATAATACTCTTGGGGTTTGAGTTCTAATTTTTTCAGTGCTTTTTTGCCTGTGCCATCCTTAAAATCTTCCTCTTTGTTTTTATAAGTCCGACTTAACATCTGTTTATTGGTGACGATACTAACAACCGCGCCTTCTGTATAATAGGACGCATTTGCAAACATAGTCGCCTGAGTTTTAATTTTCTTGAGTTCAACAGCAGCTTTTTCAATATCTTCTGTTTTTCCGTTTGAAGCCTTCAATAACTCATATTTAACTCTAGCAGTTTCTACCTGCGCTAACATATTTTCATAGGCAAGGTTCTCAGCCGACATCGTTTTCAATTCCTCATATTCTTTATCTTTGATATTATTTAGAGATTCAAGCTTATACCCTTTTTCACCAGATTCGGCTTTCTGTTTAATTTGTGTTCCTGCTGCCTCAATGGTTTTTTTCCTAAATTCATAGCGCTCTTCTACTTTAATTAAAATAGCTTTCATTTCAGGATCTAAGCTGGCTTTCTTAACATATTCATCCCACACTGATTTGTCGTGTTCCATATTTACACGCATCATGGTTAAGGAAGCAATAGTCTGATCCTCCATTTCTTCCTTTTGTAAATTTTTATCTGTTATACTACTATTACGCCATTTATCTTCGGCATAAAACTTATCTTCTTCTTTTTCACCCTTCCCAACAGATTCCCGATTAAGTTTGCCCGTGTCTTTTAAGCCTGTTTTTCCAAATAAAACCTCTCCTGGAACAAAATCTTTTCCATAAAAGTTAACATCATAAACCTGTCCTGATTCATTTCCATGACCATATTCTTCTCTAAACTTTTCATTTAACCAAGAAACTGCAAACTCTGAGCCATCCCCACTCATATTCACATCAATATCGGAAGAGGGTTTGGTGCTACCCGGAGCGTTAGCGATTAAAGGTTTGGCTTCTGCCTGAAAATTCGCCTTATTTATCACAGGTTCTCCACGTTTATCATCGGGCATTTTATCGATATTTCCAAATTGCTGCTCCCAAATTTCTCCTCGTTTTTTCTTTTCGTATTCAAGCGCGCGGCCTTTAACCTCTCCGAGCAACTTGTTAACAATCTCTTGCCTATCGTCTAAAAGTGCTTTCATTCCATGAGGTACTTTTTTGCTTGTTTGCTGAGGAGACTCTTCATGGTGTAAATAACCCTCTTTGAACTGCTTTTTGACTTTAAACCAATTATTTTCAGCATATTTATACACATAATCTCTTGGCTGGTCAACAGCAAGTTGATTTAAACTTTCATTTTCTGATAAATGAGGATTTTCTCTTTCTTGATTAGCCGTAGGTGCAGGTTCAATAACTTTTTCACTAGGTTGATTAGCATCAGATTCGGGTGGTTTGGTACTTTTTTGATTGGCGACAGGTTCATTGGCGACAGGTTTGTTGGCGGCTTCCCGAGAAAGGGGAGCGAGATCAAAACCTTGTTTTATTCTGATGTCACGAATCCGCTTCGCGTGTTTGATTTGCTCGGGGGTGAGTTTGCGTTGAATGATGGGAATACTGCTTTGCTGAACTACATAAGTTGGTTCATGGGCAAGTAATTCCTTGCGCTGGAGACTCGAACTCGCACCCGTTACCTGTACCTGCTCGCCTTGTGCAGCTTTGGCTCCTAAAATATCAGCTTCTGACTCTAACCCCGGATCGGCATTAATGGGAGATCCTTTCCCCTGGGGAACTGTTACCCGCCCTGCTTTTTGTTGAACAACGTGCGTTAGTTCGTGACCTAATAATTCTTGTCCTGACTGAGTATCCGGCTGGTATTTTCCCGGTTGAAAGTGGATATTTTCCCCTTGGGTATAAGCGATCGCATTAATGGCTTTCGCTTGTGGCCCTTCGTGGATGCGAACGCCCGAAAAGTCCGCCCCAAAAGCCCCCTCCATTTTCTGCTGCACAGGTTCCGGCATCGGCTTTCCACTCCCACTCGGAGCCAGGTTAATCTTGGCTTGTATTGGCTTAACCTTTTGGCTTGATTCTCCTTTAGCTTGAGCCGGGTCTTCTTCTTCCCCTTCAGTACGCTGAACGGGTTCTAACTTCGCTTGAGCCGGGTCTTCTTCTTCCCCTTCAGTACGCTGAACGGGTTCTAACTTCGCTTGAGCCGGGTCTTCTTCTTC